>JACREQ010000096.1 GCA_016218155.1 Bacteroidia bacterium | reverse complement strand
ATTATAACGTGAGTTCGATATAAGAAAACGATGCTAGTTTGAGTGAAATTCTTTCAGAATTTCGTATCGAAAACTAATCGTTTTGTTCATTTCGATACAAATTTTCTTCGAAAATCCACTCAATGTAACAAAACTAGGTATTCTATTATTTTATATCGAACTCACGTTATAATAGCCTTTATTTAGCCATATCAACCTCTATTTCAATGGTTCGTCATATTCATATGGTTCGTGTCTTCACGAACCATTCTTCTATTTACTTAAACTGTGGCAGTAGAAGAAATTGTCTTAACAATTTTCGATAAATCTTTATTAAATGTAAGTTCTTTTTGTGTTACAAATTCATATTGATTGTTATTTGCCTTAAGAATTACCTTATTATTTTCAATATTAAGATTTAAACTTCCGTTAAAATTATCATGCAAAATAAAGTTTGCTAACAAAAGAGCTTTTTCTATACCATCACCACGATTAAAGTTCCATACTTCATCTGGTAATGCAAGACGGTTATCGCTGTATACAGAATCATTAGGTAAAGTTTGTAACAATTCGTAAACCTGATTAGTAGTTTGACCTTTTAATCCTTCAACAGAAACAGGATTACGCTCAAAAGCTGCTTTTAAAAAAGGGTTCCAGTCAATAATATCCATCTGTCGTAAAGCATATAATGAAAGTAATGCCAGCTCCTCAGTTTCAGCTTTTAATTTTATATAATTTATTATTTCTTCTCTTGACTGTGTGGCTGTAATAGTCAATGAATTTTCATTTACAAACTCTTTATTTGTTTCGGGCAAGCGTGGATTTACTCTGATAAAATTTTCAAGTTTCTTAAATAAATGATGAATATTTTCAATTATTTCCTCTTTGTTACAAGTGCAATCAATTTCTTTTATTTTATTTATAAAATATCCACGAACAGCCTCGCAATCCATATGAGCATTAGCATCAAGAAAAACTTCAATATCATTTAAAAAGACTCTGTTTTCTAATGGTGATAAACTGTATTCTTCCGAATCTATCTCTTTTAATAAAATTTCGCGAGATTTATCGGCAAATGCATTTTTACTTGTATGTTCGTATTCAAATATTTTCTCAAGAGCAATATATTTTTTTCTTCCATTAATTACATTAACATACTGAAAATATTTTCTGAATTCAGAATCATATCTCAAAAAATTAACAAATAATGCTGCAGAAATTTTAGTTTTTAAAAATGCTTTTAGCTTACCTGAAAACTCCTTATATTTCTCAGCATCGATAGTTGCTTTAGGGAATACAGTATGAATATAACCAGAAATATGTGAAACTATTGTTACTTTTTCGTTTTCTAATGCTCGTCGTGCTCTTGCAGATAACACCGTGCCATTAAACCACATATTTTTTGTAACAATTCGTCTGTTATTTGTAAGTACCCCTTCTTTAGAGTTTATAAAATTTTGTGAATGTAAAGGAGTTGACATTAAAAACATTTCCTCGAGAGGAATTCCTGCAACAATAAACATTGCTGCTGCATATAATGCTGCCAATGATACACACTCTCCTGCACCTGCCGGAAAACCTTCCTTGTATTTAAAAGCTGTCATAGCTTCTACTGTTTCGGTTTTCCAATAAGGAATTACATCTGTGTTATATTTATCTAAACCAAAATGTTTTCGGATGTCAATATCAAAATAATACTTATCGCCTTCGTAACCAAATAGTGCATTTGATTGCCTCAGGACATCAACAGGAAAGAAATCCTTAAATCTGTTAATTTCTTTGTCCTTTGTTGTCATACCCCATGTTTCCAAATCTAAATTGAAAACATAATGCTCCATAATGTATTGCTTTACACGGTTTACTTTATAAGTAAATGATTTTTTTTGAATATCCTTAAACCAATCTTCTTTTTTCCATTCCCATATTATCGGCGACATTATATTTGCAAGAACCAATGGATAAAACAACTCAGGAAATATAAAAATTTCCATATCTGACAATGTGAAAGCAGAAGAATATTTTTCTAAAGTTTTGTTATCGTTAAAATCGGGAGAAATTGTCATTTTAATTAATTTCAATATATTCACAAAAGTAGTAATAGTTTAGATACTTGTTTAATAATTATGATTAACAATGTATAGAATTTTAGGAATTTTAACTTAAATTACATTTGCTAATTGATTTTTAATAATGAATAATGCTAGTAATGCATTATTACCAGCATTGTACTTTGCTTCACTTTTATTACTTTTGAAAATAATTTAAGAAAGTTTGGCTACTACAAAAAAATATTACGTCGTCTGGAAAGGCTTAATACCAGGAATATACGAAAACTGGGAAGAGTGCAAAAAACAGGTCTTTGGCTTTGAAGGAGCACAGTATAAATCATTTAAAACTGTCGACGAAGCTACAATTGCATTTCAAAAACCATATGTATGGACAAAACCAAAATCTGATCAGGAAAAGTTCCTGCAAAATAAAACCCAGCCAATTTTAGACAGTATTGCAGTAGATGCAGCCTGGAGTACATCTACATTAAAGATGGAATATCAGGGAGTTCATACAGGTTCAAAAAAACTCATTTTTCATATGGGCCCATTTGAAGACGGCACAAATAATACCGGTGAATTTCTTGCTATTGTTCATGCACTTGCATTATGTAAAAAAGAAAACATAAAACTTCCGATTTATACCGACAGTATTACTGCTATTTCGTGGGTGAAAAAGAAGAAAGCTAATTCGAAATTAGAGCGTACAGAAAAAAATGAAAAGCTTTTTGATTTAATTGAAAGAGCTGAAAAGTGGCTTAAAGAAAATACTTACTCTAATCAGATACTTAAATGGCTTACTCAGGTTTGGGGAGAGATTCCTGCTGATTTTGGAAGAAAATAAAATTACAATGAATAAACTTATTTTATCTTTTTTTCTTATTTGCTTTTCATTATTTGCAAATTGTCAGATACAGCAAACCGACTCTGCTATTGCCGCATCAATATTCGGTAAAGCATTAACAGATGACTGGGCTATAAATAATTTAGAATATCTTGTAACAAATTACCCAAAGAGACTATGCGGGACAAAAGCTGTATCTGATGCTGTAATATGGTCAGAGAAAACATTAAAAGAAATTGGTGCTGAGAATATTTTCAGACAGGATTTAATGGTTGTTCACTGGGATAGAGGAACTCAGGAAAAAGGATTTATCGATTCTAAACAATTTGGAAAAAATAAAATAAATGTTTGCGCATTAGGAAATTCTGTGTCAACCGGTTTAAACGGAATTACAGCAGAAACAGTAGAAGTACAAAATTTTGAAGAATTACAGAAACTTGGAAAAGAAAAAGTAAAAGGTAAAATTGTTTTTTTTAACAGAGCAATGGATCCGAAGTTTTTTTATACTTTCCAGGCATATGGCGGAGCTGCAAACCAAAGAACTAAAGGAGCATCTGAGGCAGCAAAATATGGTGCAGTAGCAGTAATTATTAGATCGCTAACATTATCCAATGATACTTTTCCACACACCGGTGTTATGCGCTACGATACAAATTACGCAAAAATTCCTGCTTTTTGCATTAGTACATTTCATGCTGATATGTTAAGTAACCAACTAAAAAAAGACAACAAATTAAGCGTTTATCTAGAGTCAAATTGCATATTGTTACCAGAAGAAAAATCATGCAATGTTGTTGGTGAAATAAAGGGCAGTGAGTTTCCAGAAGAGTTTATCGCGATAGGCGGACATATTGATTGCTGGGATAATAGTGCAGGTGCACATGATGATGGAGCAGGAATTATTCATTCAATGGAAGTTCTAAGACTTTTTAAAGAATTAGGAATTAAACCACGTCATACAATTCGAATTGTAATGTTTATGGATGAAGAAATGGATCAACGGGGTGCAAAAAAATATGCCGAACTAACTGAGAAAAACAAAGAAAAACATATTGCAGCAATTGAATCAGATCGCGGCGGAGCTAGTCCAACAGGATTTTCGATGGATGTTAATGATACCATTTTTAACAAAGTATTGCAATGGCAAAAATTATTTTACAATTATGGTTTTTATCAATTTATAAGAGGTGGCTCCGGTGTTGACATAGGACCATTAAAGAAATTTGGCACTCCCCTTTTTGCAATAATGCCAGATTCCCAAAGATATTTTGACTATCATCATTGTGCCAACGATACTTTTGATAAAGTTAATAAACGTGAGTTACAATTGGGTAGTGCCGGGATTGCATTGTTGGTTTATTTGATAGATAAATATGGATTGTAAGAAATGCCACAAAAGCACAAAATATCACAAAATAATATATCACAAACAAAATGAATTTCCTTGCTCATATATATTTAAGTGGTAATGATAATGAAATTAAAATCGGAAATTTTATTGCCGACGATTTAAAAGGATCAACATTTAAAAAATATCCTGATAAAATTGCGCAAGGTGTTATAATTCATAGAGCAATTGATAGTTTTGCAGATAAACATCAAATTTATTCAATTGGAAAAACTAGGTTATCAGAAAAATACGGTCATTATTCCGGTATTGTGCTTGACATTTTCTTTGATCATTTTTTAGCATTACACTGGCATGAGTTTTCTAATCATAATTTCAGAGCATTTTGCAGAGATTTTTATCTAAACCTTGTTAAACATACTTCAATACTTACTCCCCGATATAGATATATGATGCCATTTTTAATTGTAAAAGATTGGTTTGGTTCTTATAAAGAAATTGATGGAGTAGAATCTGTTTTAAGCAGACTGGCACGGAGAACGAGCTTACCAGCAGAATCACAATTTGCAAAAACTATACTTTTAAGGGATTACAACGCTTACAAAGAAGAATTCTTTGAATTTATGCCTCAGATAATAACAATGATTGAAAAGGAATTTCAGATAAATCCATTAAATAAAAGTTAATCATAATAATCTGAATCCATAAAGTCATCATAATCATCGTAACCATATAAATCTTCAGGATCATTCAGGTATTCATTATTCATTACACCAGATGATGAAATTACAGCAAACATAGGTTTAGAATCTTTCTTAAAACTGGCGATATATTGATTTTTGGTAATCTTATACCATTTCTCTACTACCGAACCTGGATATTTTAAAACAAAAGATTCAATAACAATTGTTGGTACGTCTTCTTTTTTTATTTCAATCCATTTACTTTCTTTACCATGAAAGACTTGAATTACTGCAAGTTCAGAACATGAATTAAGAAAAAACAAAACCGAAATAAGTATAAGAAATCTTTTCATCTTTAATAAACATTTATAATATCAAAGCTAAGTATAATTTAAATTAATTTTTTTTAAATATGATAAAAAATAATATCATTTAAAAATTCAATGTGTGGCGCAAGTCTGTGACTTATTCTTTAAATTTACTGTAAGGAGTATATATTTCAAGCAATTCAGATCTGGAAATTGAACCGGGATTTAAACCAGGTTTACCTTCAGGAACTTCAACCTTTAATGAATCAAAATAAGTTTTCCATATTGGAAAAAGCTGCTTTGTATCAGGGTCTTTAAATGTCATTGGTGCCAGACTAAAAATTCTATTTCCTTTTATATCTTTAAACAGTTCATATATCAACTCGGAACAATAATATTTATCGTTTGAAATATCAAAAATATCATCATACTGCTTATTAATAAATGGCTTTATTGAAGCAATAGTAGGCATAACAACTGAATTATTATTTTTAAGCCTTCCTACCATAACTTTAGGTTTTTTATTTTTATCGAGGGCACGATTTAAAAATGTATCAACCTGTGTAAGTATAACACCTTTTGAAACAGCTTCGGCAACAAACCATTTATTGTTATCACTTATTAATACTCCTACATGAGCAAAATCAGCATCTTTGCAGCTATAGGTCACTTTATTAACGGCATCGCAAAAAGGTCCGCAACTAATATCCTGAAAGAAAATATCACCATTTTTAAAAGAATAATTTTGCTGGGCATTAACAATGTAACATAATGCAGATAATACTATAATTAAATAGTATTTTATCATAATTAAATTACTTCTCATACCATACCATTGCGGCTGCACCAAGAACAGCAGCATTTTTTTCTAATAATTCTGATTGTAATAATTTTACTTTATTTTTATATACTGCCAAAAGATTTTCTTCCATTGCTTTTTTAGCAGGTTTAATTAACAAATCACCTGAACGACTAATTCCGCCAAAAAGGAATATTGCCTCAGGACTAGTTACTGCAACTGCATCAGCTAATTTCTCTCCTAAAATTATTCCTGTAATTTCGTAAGCTGTTTTGGCTAATTTATCTCCTTTTAAAGCAGCTTCCTGAATTTTTATTGAAGTAATTTCCTTTGATTTCAGATTTCTTAATAAACTTTTGCCTTTATTTATTATTAAAAGTTCCTTTGCAGTATTTATTAAACCAGAAGAAGACACATATGTTTCCAGACAACCTTTTCTACCACAACCACATTTTCTACCTTCAGGCAAATACTTCACATGCCCCAATTCGCCTGCGAATCCATCATGTCCGTATATTAACTGACCATTAGCTACAATACCACTACCTAAACCGGTACCTATTGTTATTACAATAAAATCTTTCATTTTCCTAGCACCACCATATATCATTTCGCCATACGCAGCAGCATTTGCATCATTATTAAGGTAAACCGGAAGTTTAAAATATTTCTTAAAAAGTTTAACTAATTCTATTTTGCCTTTCCATTTTAAGTTTGGCGCATTCTCGATACAACCATTAAAATAATTACCATTTGGAGCACCAATACCTATTCCAACAATCTTCTGATTTTTCTTTAATGTTGATTCCATTTCCTTATACTTCTTAACAATGCTTTCGAGCATTTCTTCAGGAGTATTAAAATCGGCCATACTGCAAGAACCTTCATTAATCAAATTTCCTTTTTTATCGACTACACCACACACTATGTTAGTGCCTCCAATATCAATTCCTAGTGCTAATTCCTTAATCATATTTTTAATATTTTTTATTTTGTTAAATACTTATATTTAAGTTTCCTGTGAATCTCATCATTTGTTGAATTTACTTTACAATGTATAACATACATTTCATTCGGAAGTAAATCAAAGTAATTATCACTGAAAACATCTTCGTTACCATCAAAATTCAGGCAAAAACCCTTAGTTAAGTAGTTTGCTCTTACAATTACATCAAATTCATTATTATAAACTTTAAAATTTGTCTCAATAAAAACAGGAGCATTCAAATTCAATTTATTGAATTTATCAAAATAATATATAGCCCTTCTTTGTTTAAAATTATTTTTATACCATGCTGAAAGCACAACTGAATTTTTTAATGAATCATTAATTAATTCAGATTGTTTAATTTTAAAAATAACAATTGATGATTGTGCCGGTATATCAACTAATAATTCTTTATTAAATAACAATGTACCATCAAAAGTCATAAGCTTTATTAAAACATTGTTTTTAGTGCTTGTTAATTCATCAGATATTGCATAAATAAATACTGAATCAGTTTTCTGAATAATAGATAGTATTTGATTTTCATATGCATTTTTAACAACGTACTGCATAGCTTTCCATTTTCCATAATAATCAATACCTGACCACGAAACAGCGGGCCAGCAATCATTCATCTGCCAGTTTAATGTACCCATACAATATGGCATTTCGCGACGATGTGCTTCGATTGCTGTTCTAATACCATCTGCTTGAGTTAGCTGGCTTTTATAAATAAAATCTTCAAAGTTTGTAGGTTTTGGATATTCAGTTTTAATATATTCCTGTATTGTTTGGTAACCAACAGGATGTTTTTGGTGAGATTTCATTGTAGTTGAACTAACATTTAATTCTGAAGTATCACAAAACTGCTTTATGGAATTCATGCATGGCATTCCCTGGAAACCATACTCTGACATAAAACGACCAACTTTAGTATTATAATTTTTAAACGGCTCATTACCCCACCAAATTCCCCAATAGTGACAATCACCCTGCAAAAGACTTTCTTTTTTACCCCAACCAATTTCCGGCGAAGATTGCCAGTAATTCCTTGCACTATCATATACTGTTATAACATCTTGCAATACTTTATCAAATAAATATTGGTAATCGTTCCATATTTTTAATGAATCTTCTTTTGTATACCTATATTGTTTTTGCCAACCCCAGTTATGCCAGCCTTCAGAAATCTCATTATTTCCACACCAAATTGCAATTGAAGGATGATTTCTTAAACGTTTAACATTATCAATAGCCTCTTGTTTAAAATTGTCTACAAATATTTTATCGCCAGGATACATTGCACATGCAAACATAAAGTCCTGCCATACCATAATACCATTTTTATCACATAAATTATAAAAATCATCGGCTTCATAAATTCCCCCTCCCCAAACTCTTAACATATTCATATTAGATTTCACAGCATCATTAATAATTCTGGAGTAAAAAACAGTATCATTTACCGAAGAAAAATAATTTGCCGGAATATAATTGGAACCTTTTGCAAAAACCTTAATTCCATTTAACTTAAAATAGAAACTCTTTCCTAATTCATCCTTTTGTTGTACAAGCTCAATAGTCCTGATTCCTACACTAACATTTGTTTTTTTGGACTGACCTTTATTATCTTTTGTTCTTACTGAAATGGAATATAAAAAAGGTTCACCCATACCATTACACCACCATAGTTTAGGATTATCAATAGTAAAATCAGTTTTTATTTTTTGATTTCCCTTTTTTAACAATACCTTTTTAGAATTAAATACTTTACCTGTTTTATTATCAGAGATTCTAACTGTTATTTCAGAATTACTTTTTGATTCTATTTCCAAAATAGCTGCCAGCACAGCCTGTTTTTGTGTTATTTGTTTTTGAACAATCTGAACACTTTCAACTTTATAATCATTCCATGCAATTAATTTTACTGGTCTCCAAATAGCACAACCTTTTAATTTTGGAGCAAAGTCCCAACCGAACTGATATTGTGCTTTTCTAACAAAAACCCTTTCTTCATCGGAAAGTTTATAATTTAGTTTTGCTGCTTCTGCTTTCGCATATTCTGAAACTGGCTTAAATTCGATTTTTATTTCATTTTTCCCTGCTTTTAATAATTGCTTAATATCTTTTCTCCATACCCTAAACATATTGTTAGTATTAAGAATCAAAGTATCATTAACCCATACTTTTGCATATGTATCTAACCCTTCAAAACATATTTCGATATGCTGATTTAACATTATATCAGGTGAAATATTCAATGAATTTTTATAATACCATGCTGAATCTCCAACCCATTGTACTTTCAGTTCATTGTTAGAATAAAAAGGATTTTCAATTAAAGTATTTTTTATTAAATCAGTATATATAGAACCAGGTACAGTTGCATCATATTGTTTAGAGTCTTTTCCATACGAAAAAGTCCAGCCATTAGAGATATGAATAACCGTATCTTTCTGTGAAAAAGCAGAAAAAGTTATGAGAAATAATATAAAAAATAAAACTTTCTTCACAGTGTTATTTCATTCAAAGTAGATACAAATTCTTTAACCATTGACAAATCAGTGCCAAGAATATCAGATTCAGTAAAGTTTGAATCGGGGTTATTCATCGATGATTTTATTATTGTTCTGGCAGAAGTATGAAATTCTACAGCACCTGTTTTTTGTTTAATTTCAATTACATTCTCTTTTCTTACTCCGCCGCCGGGCATAATAATAATCCTACCTTTAGCCTGTTCTATCAATTTTGCAATCATATTGGCTCCATCTGCTGCACTTTGTTTTAAACCTGATGTCAATATTCTTTCAAAACCACATGATATAATATCTTCGAGAGCTTTCTCCGGATTTGATGTTCTGTCGAATGCTCTGTGAAAAGTAACAGGAATAGGTTTTGCCAGTTCAACCAACATTTTACAGCGATGAGTATCAACATCACCATTGCTCTTTAAAATTCCAAAAACAAAACCATCAATATCAAGTTTTTTATAATTTTCAATATCAGTCTGCATTGCCTCATATTCATTTGGCGAATACAAAAAATCACCACCACGCGGGCGAATCATAACAAATAACTTAATATTCAAACATTTTCTGGTAACAGCAACAGTACCAATACTTGGAGTGGTTCCACCTTCTTGAGAATTTTCGCATAACTCAACTCTCTGTGCTCCTCCTTTTTGAGCATCAATTGCACCTTCTACAGAAAAAACAACAACCTCGGTTATTGCTTTTATTTTTTTTTCAATCTCACTCATTTTAAATTTTTCACTAATTGTTCTCCCACCCCTATCTTATAACCCTTAGAAAAATATGTCAGGTTTCCTTGTGAATCACCCATAATAATAACAGGCAAGTCATTTTCCAAAGAAGTTGATTTTAATTCAGATAATTTTTTAATTAATTCTTCATTATAATCTATATAAAACTGACTTTTTGATGGTAAATTCGGAAACATATCAGAATTAAAACCAGAACTATTTTTAGGTCTTAATAAAAATATAACTTTCCCATCCCAATTCTCAAAATTATTTCGTACAGGCTTTAAATCAACCATTACATGTTTTGTAGGTTCTTTATCGGGGTCAATAAATACAATAATAAATGGTTTATTATTTAACAATTCATTTAGTTTAACAATTTGCTTTGTTTTAATATTCTCTAATGAAAAAATATCAGTATTTATTTTTCCCCATGGTTTTTCAATAATCTTAGATTCACGAACTTTTACTTCAACCTCCTTTTTTTCGCCAGGTTTTAATTCAAAAAAAGTAAGTCTGCTAAGAACTGATCCATTTTGCTGTCTGCTTCCAGTTACAAGCATATATTTACCAGCCGGTGCCTCAATTTCTTTAGCAAAAGCACTTAATGGTTGCTCTTCATTAAATTGAAAAGTACGATAAACACCATTCTTAAAATAAGCAAGAGTAAAATTTATGTAATATTTTGGATCCAAATTAGAAATATTCTTTAATGTTATTATACCTTTACTTTCGCTAATCGTAGATTTTGCTTCAAAAATAACATTTTCCCAAATATTATTATTCCAATATTGAGGAATCAAAGTTTCGGGTTGTAAACGTGCTGCAAAACCATTTGCACGACACATTGTTACAAAGAAAATATCACGCGATCTAAAATCTGCAACTTTTAATTGATAAACTCCAACAGGTGTTAATGGGTTTCTAGATAAAGCATTTGCATCTTTATTTATTTTAATCTTTTTAATAATAACATCCTTTATTCCCAAGGGAGAAAGATTAATTTTATCACTTCCCTTTGATGAGAAAAAATCAAAATTATATAATTCTTTACACGAAACCATATTTTCATTAGCTACTCTTCCTGAAAGCACATATTTTGCCCAAATTTCCTCATTCCCTTTATAATTTTTTAAATACTTTACTGCATTATATAAATAATCTGAAAGAATAGCAGCCTTAGTATCTCTTAAATCCTTTTCACTTATTACAGATAAAAGTTTTAAAGCATACTTTCTATAATTTGGCTTTGTTGCCTGAAGAAAAATTGCAATCTCTTTCCAGTTTCCATAACTCTTTGTTATAAATAACACCGTACTATCAGCATTTATATTTAATGACTCAGCAAAAACAGATGCCCACATTGAATCTTTAAAAGTAGCCATATATTGAGTTCTTATCTTATCCTCATAAGCAAGCCTCTTATCATTTTCACTTCTACCTTCATTACTTGCCTTAACTGATTCGCGCTCAACAGGAGGTATTAAATCATATTCCTCAATAATATCTGTTAAATTTTGATCTTTTATAACAATACTTAATGTATCAGTTGATTCTACAGAAATTTTCTTATATTCGAATTTATCATCTTTATTTACCCAAACAATAATATCACCTAATCCCATTTTTAAAGAAGTAAGACCTCCATTTTCAGTATATGTTGTTGCAATTGGAAAAAATTCAGAGTAATTATAAAGTTGAAATTCAACTTTTGCGTTTTCAACAGGGACTGACTTTTCATCAATTACTTTCACTGTTATTTGTTTCGCAGGCGCATAATTTTCGATTAAATTAAGTTCCGAGAAAGTTTCATTTTTTGATACAACAGGTTCATTTCCATTATACCAGCCAAAAGCACGTGTATGAACAAGCATAGTACGTAATGCCGGAGCAGCAAACCAACCCATATTTAAATCCGGTTCAGGCTCACATGCGCCCATAAAATACCATTTACCATCAACCCAAACTTCAACCCATGCATGATTATCATCAGAATGTGCCCAACGCGGAGTATAGACCTGACGCGCAGGAATACCAATCATTCTTAAAGCAGAAACAGTAAATGTTGATTCTTCGCCACATCGTCCAAAAGAATACCTCATTGAACTTAATGGCGAGCTAGTTCTTTCATCTGAACCTTTATAAGTAACTTTTTCGTGACACCAATGATTCACTTCCAATGCTGCTTTATACATTGTTAAACCTGATACACGTTTTTTTAATTCGTCATAACATATTATCCTGAATGAATCAAGATTTTCATTATTTACTCTTACAGGAAGTACAAAATGCAAAAATATACTTTCGGGAACAGACTTCCCCCAAGCCATCTCATCTTTTGCCTTTAAAGACATTCTTATATTTTCTAAAAAATATTGCCCGGAATAATCTGCTAGATCACTCAATGGCATATATGCATATAAAAATCGAAAAGCAAGATATTCGTCTTTGGTCAAATCCTGTTTTAATACTTCAAATATTTGTGAATTTCGTGACCTAGCTATTTCACGTTGAAGAGAAAATTGTTTATTAATATGTGATAACTGCAAAGAATCCGATATTAACTGAGCCTTCAAATTGCTGCAGAATAAGACAAATGAAAAAACAAACAATATAAAAAATATTTTTTTCTTCATTTTATTGAATTTGAATTTCATCTACAAATAACCATGCTTTATTTCCCTCACCAGGCTTTCCTTCAGGAATAGTACCGAAATTTTTAACAATAACTTTCACAAACCTTGCTTTAGAATTTGTTGAAAATAATTTTATCGCTCTGCCCGAATTTTTAATTTTTTCATAATCAGCATTTGCAACTGAAATATAATTACCCCCATCGTTAGAAACTAACACTTCAATACTCGAAGGCAAATAGATCCAACTGCTTTCTGCTAACAAAACATCAACAATAACTGATTGTATAACTTCTTCCTTTTGCAAATCAATAATAGCCTCCAGATTCTCACCTGAAAAACCAAGCCATTCTTTTCCATACCATGGAATCTTACCAATTATTCCATCTACCAATGTAAATGCACCTCCATTATTGTATACCTTATTCGGTTCTTTTGCCAATGTAATTTTTTTACCTGTAGATTTTGTTATAATAAATGCTTGTTCTAAAACAGGGCTTAATTGTTTTTGTGAATCAAAACATGCAGTCTTTAGTGTTAAGTCTTTATTTATAATAATATTATCTTTAAAAACTGCAGAATTAAGATCAGGTTCCGAATTATCGAGAGTATATAGTATTCTGCTATCTGCAAATCCCGATTTTAAATTAACCGAAACTCCATTAGTTTCAGAAGAAACTGTTGAAACAACTTCAAACATAGCTTTTGAATAATTTATGCCATATTTATCTAACAACTTAAAATGATTTGTTAACCTAACTTTAAATTCATCCCAGTTTCTAACTTCCTTTTTTGACCATAAAACCTCAGACAATGCACAAATTCTAGGAAATATCATATACTCTACATGCTTAAAACTTGTAATATATTCAGTCCAGACATTTGCCTGTGCTCCCAAAATATACATTGACTCCTCATTAGATAACTCTGATGGAACCGGTTCAAAAGAATAAACTTTCTCTACTGTTGTATATCCACCGATTGCAAGTGGTTCAGATTTTGGACTTCCCTGATAGTGGTCAAAATAACAATGTGAACCAGGTGTCATAACTACATAATGTTTTTGCTTTGCAGCATCAATTCCACCCTGAGTTCCGCGCCATGACATTACAGCTGCATTAGGTGCCAAACCACCTTCAAGAATTTCATCCCAACCAATTAACTTCCTTCCTTTTGAATTTACAAATTTCTCAATACGTTTAATAAAATAGCTCTGCAATTCATTTTCGTCTTTTAATCCTTCTCGCTTTATAATTGCCTGACAGTTTTTACAAACCCTCCATCTGGTCTTAGGACATTCGTCACCCCCAACATGTATATACTGACCTGGAAACAGATCCATTACTTCAGTTAACACATCAGTTAAAAAAATAATAGTAGAATCATTTGCACAAAAAACATCATCAAATACACCCCATAGTTTTGAAGGCTCTATCTTATGTTTTGTGCAGGATAATTCGGGATATGCTGATATTGCAGCCATGGCATGTCCGGGCATTTCAATTTCTGGAACAATAGTTACATGTCTTTGTTTTGCATAAGCAACAACTTCTTTAATTTGTTGTTGAGTATAATAACCACCATATCTAATTGTGTCAAATTTTTGAGGTGTTACGGAATATGAACCAATAAGAGTTCCACTTCTGTACCCTCCTACCTGAGTTAATTTCGGATATTTTTTTATTTCTATTCTCCAACCCTGATCATCCGTTAAATGCCAGTGAAATACATTCATTTTATAAGACGCAAGATAATCAATGTATCTCTTAACAGAATCAATTGCAACAAAGTGCCTAGATACATCTAAATGCATTCCTCGCCATGAGAATCTTGGGTAATCGTGAACCAAACAACATGGTAATTCTACTTTTCCACTACTATTCTTGCTAATTAATTGCTTTAAAGTCTGAAAAGCATAAAAAATACCATCCTCACTACCTTTAATTTCAATTTTTTCATTTCCCACTACAAGTTCATAATAACCCATTGGTTTATCTTTAAGAAACTCAATGGTTATTTTATTATTTGTTATTTGTTTAGATTTGCTAATTTCAAGAGTAAAACCATAATAAAGTTTTAGATATTGATTAAATAAATTAATTGAATTAACAGTTGACTTATTATCAATTACACATACTGTTGATGAAGAAATAACAAAATGTCCATCATACAATACAGAAATGCTCGGTTTAGGTATCAACATTAAATCTGATTGCGATTTGGCATTAATAAATAATAGTATAATCAAAGAAAATAAAATAAATTTCTTTGCATAATATAGTCTTGAAAAACAATAAAAAATATTCATTAATGATTTACAACTTTAGTTTGATTAAAATCTATTCCCTGTTTTTTTAATATCCCATTCACCTTAAATGCATAAAAGGCAAGATATGCAAAACATGCTACACCAACCAGATAACTCCATTGTATACCTAAAATATCATCAGAAGAAACATAACCCTGAATTAAACTTATTACACCGCCTCCCATTATCATCATAACTAGAAAACTCGATCCCGAATTAGTATGTCTTCCCAATCCTGCAATTGCAAGTGTAAAAATACAAGGCCATAAGGTACTACAAAACAAACCAACACTAATAAATGCATAAACACTTACCATACCATCACTAAGCATTCCAACAAATAACGCAGAAATTCCTAATAAAGAGAATAATAATAACTGACGTGCAGGATTGCCTTTACTTAATATATCAGCAATAATTAAAGCTACAATTACAAATGCATAAATATAAAACGGTGTAATATCGTGATTAGCAATTTTATTAACAACTAGAAAAACTCCAAATGCTATATATGGCATTAAAAACCTCATTATATCTTTAAGGCTTCCTTTAATATTAAATGCACCAACTGACGAAGTCCATCTTCCAATCATTAAACTAGCCCAGAATAATGAAATAAACGGAGCAATTTTATCTGTTGTTAAACCGATATGCTGTTTCATAAACTCAGGCAAATTACTTGCAGTTGAAACTTCAACACCTACATAAACAAATATTCCAATCATTCCTAAAACCAGCTGTGGATACTTTAGAGCACTCTTTCTGTCATTTAAAGAATGTGAATCAGTTGAATTATCATCATTTATTGTTGGAATTTTATTGGGGATAGATGAAAATTTAAAAACAATAGCAACAAGAATAAATGCAGCACCAAGAATTAAATATGGAGTTTTAATACTAGAGATATCAGCAATATTAGTACCTGTTGTTGCAATTGTTCCAAAAATTGCAAAACTAACTAAAAGCGGACCGATAGTAGTACCAACATTATTAACACCACCAGCTAGGCTTAGCCTCTGAGAACCCTTTTTAGGATCTCCCATAACAATGGCTAACGGATTAGCAGCAATTTGCTGTAATGAAAAGCCTAAACCAACAATAAACAAACCTGAAATCATTAAAGGAAATGATGCAGTTTGAGCTGCAGGATAAAACAACAATGTTCCAATTGCAGAAATTATTAGTCCTAAAGAAATTCCATTCTTATAACCTATACGATTTAGAATATCTCCTTTTGCAGATTGTGAAATCAAATAATAAATTAATGACCCTACAGTATATGCAACATAAAATGCAAAAGACACCATTTGTGACTGCCATTGCTGAAGATTAAGCTTCTCCTTAAAAACAGGTATTAAAATATCATTACTTGCAGCAACAAAACCCCAGAAAAAAAAGACAGAAATTAAAGTAATTAATGTTGACGTTTTATTTGAATTTTCCATAAATCAAAATGATTGTTTTAAAGATGAAATTTTTGATGTATAATATTGATAAACCTGAACCAGAATAATACCTGATAAAATTAATGTACAACCTAAAATGGCTCTCAAGCTCATTTGTTCATTTAAAATTAGCCATCCTCCAATTGCAGCAAAAAGTGATTCTGAAGAAAGTAATAATGAAGCTGAGGCTGGATGTGCATTTTTTTGTCCAACAACTTGCAAAGTAAATGCGACTCCTACTGACAATACTCCTCCATATAACAACGGTCCCCAAGCCAGTAATACAGAGGACAAGTCAATTACTTCAAAAAATAATGCAGTAATAAAGCTTAATATTCCGCAAACAATAAATTGTTGCATTGCAAGAAAAACAGGATCAATCTGTTTAGATAAATGCCCGACTAAAAGAACATGAACTGCCCACAATACAGCACTAACAGATACCCATATATCACCCACCGACATAGTAAATCCTTCTTTAACACTTAATAAATATAACCCTGCTATTGCAAGAGCTGCAGCCGGCCAGATAATTTTAGGGACAATTTGCTTTAAAATTATTCCAAAAATCGGAACAAAAATCACATATAAACCAGTAATAAAACCTGCATTACCAGCAGTTGTGCTAACCATCCCAATTTGTTGAGCTGATGATGCAAGAAAAAGTATAGTTCCTAACAATATTCCGAAATAAACAGGTTTCTTATTATCAGAAATTTTTAATTTTTGTTTTGACAATAAAACAACAGGTAAAAGAATTAAACTACCCATAATAAAACGAATTGCATTAAAAAGAAATGGTCCAATAAATTCCATTCCCATTTTTTGCGCAACAAAAGCAAAACCCCAAATAATTGCGGCAAGTGTTAATAATAATGCTGATATAAATTGCTTATTCTTCAAATTATTAAAGTTTATAATTTCACCAACTTATGTATCACAGCGCCTTTTGAAGAATCTATTCTTATAAAGTAAATTCCTGACTCCAGATTTTTAGTATCAAAAATAACCTCATTTTCACTTGAACCAAACTGAAGTGTTTTAATTTGTATCATCTGTCCATCTATTTTATCTAGTTCAATAAAATAAGTACCTACAATATTATCAGGAAATTTAATTTTTACAGCATCAGTAGCAGGATTAGGATATATCGAAATTCCTGACAGCAAAACATCGCTGCATAATCCTGTTGAAAAAACAGAAACTGTATCACAAATTGTATCTGTTAAACAACCGTCAGAACAAATAAGTTTAACATTATATATTCCAGGCAAAGAATATATATGACTCGGATTTTGACTATTATCAGTCATTCCATCACCAAAGAACCATTGATAAGAATTAGCATTAATTGATTCATTTGTGAATTGAATTTCTGCACCATTATCAACCCATGAAAAACCAGCTTTTGGATCAAACACTTTAATATTCAACGTAGTTAAACTATCAAAAACAGTACTATCAGCTACTAATTGCAAAAAGTTAGCAGTTTGAGCATTTATTCCGGAAATATAACTTAATCCTGCAGAATGTTTTTGAAAAATAGTAGAATAAAAAACGCAAGCGGTTAAATAAGTTCCTTCAACTGAAGGGTGACTATTATCAGAAGACCATAAGTTAATTGTAGAATCCAATGCTCTACTTCTTTTCCAGGCCATACCTGCTGGTGCAACAGCACATTCAAACATATCACCCATTTCTAAATAACTCTGCCTTAACCTAGCTCCCATTCCTTCAAAGGTACAAACAGGAGGGTAAAATGCACAATTGGAGGCATCTCCATATTTTCTGCCCCATGTCATATAAAAAACAGTTTGCGTACATGCATTATTCTTATGAATCAAACTATCCAAAATATAAGCATAAGGATAAACATCAGATTGCACCTGTACTGGCTCAAAAGAAGGCAATTGACTTTGTTCCTGCAAAACAACATAATCCCATTGAGTTGAATTTATTTTAGCCAATGTTGTAGCATTTGTTGTATGTAATTGAAATGTATATCCACCAGGAGTACTTGAATCAACAGTAATTGTATCTCCACCTGATAAAGCTAAATTTTTAATAGTGTTAGGCAAATCATTTGCATAAGTATAACTATTTCCGACAAATAATATTTTCTTCGTTTGGCTATATAAGCTATATCCAATAAATAACAATAAAAACAAAGAGTAATATTTAATTTTCATAATATTAACTATTTATTCTTAACAATACATAGATATTTTGCTGAGATTAAAATATCATTAATATGATTCTCTACTTTTTCTTCAACAAAAAACGGTTGGGATAATGTTAAAAGCCTTAAATTACTTATTGAACATGACTTTAACTCCTCAACCATAGGACAACCAAAAAGCATGCAGCTTAATTTTTGTTCATATATTATTTTATTCATGACATACAATTATTTTAAATTGTTTATTAAGTTTATTTCCACTTGATACTCTTATAAAATATAGTCCATTGGATAAGTCTGAAGTAGAAATATTAAAATCTTCATCAGAATAATTTATAGTTTTTGATCCTGATATAATTTGTTTTCCTGTAATATCTGATATAACATAATCTACTAATGAACCAGGTTCATCGGCAATATTAACAAAAAGGTTATCATTTACTGGATTTGGAAAAACATTAATTTCATTTATTCTGTCAATTTCTGGTATTTCTGTTGTGGCTCCAATTTTAAACTGAAAATCTATTCCACTTCCAAAATCACCACCCCATATTTTCACATATGCACCTCCAACAAGTCTGAATCTTATACTTCCACCACCATCACTATTAGCCCAGAATGAAAGACCATCATCATCATAATCATAAACTCTAAAACGATAACAACCTGGCACTAAATGAACAGTATCTTTATTTAATGCACTTGCATTAAAAGTACTTTTCTGGTGAACAATGTTACCTTGATCATCAATAAACTGGTACATATTTTCATTTGGGAACATATTTGCATAGAAATAAACTATTAAAGTTCCATTATATGTTGGTGCTACATCAAAAGTAGATTTCATCTGGTTATTCCATAGATATTGATCAGTACCTCCGTTTGGTGAGGATAATGTTACAAGAAAAGTATTTCCAGTATATGTACCCCAGTCAAAAGCAGGCAGGTAAACAGAAACAGTATCCATAAACTCAAGATTACCCGTCCATGTAAATACATTTGAATTACCACCAACCGGACCATATGTAATATTTAATGAAGTAAGAGTTGTAGCACCAGTATTTTTAATTAAAATATGTGGTTGCCCGCAAACAGGATTAAATCTGCTATAAATTTTATTTGTACTTGGTGAAATTATTGCTTCTATTGATGCATCAAGATTAAAATTCGGACTTGAATATTGTACCAGTTGTGATTCTATAACATAATTCCCATAAGCGTCTAATTCCGGATCATAATCCAACTGAACATTGTTAGAATATACAAAAGGTGTTAATTCAAATTCCTGAATTTTACCTTCCATTCCTGGACACCAACCTGCTCGTGCATAAATCCAGGTTCCACCTTGAGGGAATAATGGATTCCAGCCACAGTTCTGAATTATTTGCCAGTTAAATTGTTCAGTACCATTTACTTTAAGTCTATGTATTTTCGGACAAAATTCGGCACAATTTGTAGAATTATCAAATTGATGGCCAGTAGTACAAATTCTTAGTTTATAAGAAAATGAAGCAGTATCTAATGTTATATTTTTATTTAAAACAGTTTGATCAATATTACTTAATCCAAAATCACCTTGCCACACATTTTCAATTTTAATAATATTTCTAGGTGGAGTACCTTCAATAAAAGCAAATTTCATATCAAGTAATTCCTGAAAATTTCCTGCAGTTAAGTGTACTGAATCTACAAGTAATTTTCTAAAATCGCTAACATCGTAAACCCATGTCCATCCTGTTCCTAAACTAAGATTATTTCCATAAGGAGTAATAAAACGACCTAACTCATATCTGTTTATTTTTTCATATGGCTCACTGTAATAAGGAATATTAACACGATAAAGAATTGTATCAGGTGTTACAAGACTATAACTAGTAGTTTCACCCAACGAATTATAAGTATAATTATAATATGAGGGCCATAGAAATATTGTGTCAGTAGGCAAAGTAGGACTTAAAGTATTATTAAATAGAACAACTGAAAGAGGAGCTTTTTGCAAACTATCAACAACAAGCACAGAATCTACATGAGAAGTATAAACTCCCTGTTCAAATGTTATATTTGGTCTGTAATTTTGATTTGAAAAATTTTTAAATCTGTTTACTCCTTCATAATTTAATTTATTTGGCATTCCAAACATAATACCATCAGCATTATTCGATGATAAATCATTTGTAACATAACCATTTATATCATTAAAATCATAAGCTGCCAATAAATTTGAATAATTAGGATGACTTACTGTAACCGGTGTTTGCATTAATACATAAATTTCAGATTGTGTAAATGCTTTATTCCAGACAGAAAAATCATCAATAAAACCATCATACCAGGATTCAAAAGCTACACTACAACCTATTCTGAATTTTTTTATTCCAGACATGAGCATTGTTTTAGCAGTTCCATTAATAAACAGCTGACCATTTAAATAAATTGCCATATCACCGGTAACAGCATTTTTAACAAAAGCCCAATGATTCCATTTTCCTTTGTAATCTGAAACTCCAGAAACGATTTTCTCAACCCTGTCATATGATCCATTTGAACCGGCATCCCAATATACATGCTCATCACTCCATGGCAAATGAACATTTAAGATTCTTCTGTTTAGAGAATCTACAGCTTCAAAAATTGAATTATTCTGAGGGTTTTCATTAGGATCTCCGAACATCCAGAATGCTATTGTCACCTGATTTGATAAAGTATTAAAAGCAGTTGCAGGAATTTCAACATAATCGGTACCTTCGAAATCGAGAAAATTATCAGTTCCTATACCATTTAAACCAGATACCCATGAAGTATTGTTACCAATAACAGGTATAGCTGATGTCAAATCATTAATTGCAGAAAATTCAATAATTAAATTTGAACTACCATCCCAGAGAAATGAATTATAAAAATTTAAATCTAGCCAGCCTGTTGGGGAATTAGTAAATTTATGATCAAATACTTTTATAAAATCAGAATTTAAATAAGCTGAATTATCTAATGTATCAATATTTGTTTGTTTTACTCTTAAAATTATTCTTGTATTTCCAATAATATTTTGAGCAATGTTAATTTTTATTCCAGAAATAAATCCTGCATAAATACCAATTCCATTTAATTCGGCTGCTTTGTACAAGTACATTAACTTACCTTCTGATTTTCCTGTCTGTAAAAAAGGAATAGTAACTACTCCTGTTCCTACAATTCCTGATTGTAATGATGTTGTGTCGGTATATTCAATAGTATTCTCAAAACGTGGAAAAAAATTAAATGAAGGTGAATGCATTAACATTGATGAATCGGGAGTTTGCCCGTCAATAATATAATTTGAATGAAATAACAGATTTGAATCCAGCTTACCTGTATGTTCATATAAATTAGAATATGTAAGATAATCCCATTCCCCACATTGAGGATTCTGAGCAGGATCGCATTTTAAAGTATAATACATTAATACTTTAGAATATGAAATTGTATCTGAAGGAAAATTAAACCAACCTTCGCGAGGTGCTCCCCAACCAGGGTTTACAGGCCATGTCCAGTTAAATGTATTAACCCATGTTGTATCTCCTGGTCCCGCAACTGAATCGTTGTAGGTGAAAATTCCTATTAAAAATGCTACAACAATTATTATCCTTTTCATTTTGTTAATTAGTTGAAGAAAATTTCGTCAATAAAGAAATATGAGGGATTTCCAGCACCTGGATGCCATTCGGGTAAATTACCCGGTTTATGAACTACAACTTTTATATATCTTGCATTAAATTTATTAATCTCAAATACAAAATCCTTTTTAATTGCTCCCCATTTATTTCTAGGCACATCATTTTTAACAATAGATACTTGTTTAAAATCTTTTCCATTTAAAGAAACCCAAAATTCGACTGCGGGTGGAAACAGTATCCATGGGTTAACATCCTGTATAAACCCTGCACCAATTTTAGATAATGATCTGGTTTTACCTAGATCAACAATTGCTGTTAAATCTATATCCTGATATCCTTGCCAGTCACCTGTTCTAAAGTCTAGTCCGCCTCTTATTCCGTCAATTAATGCTATGTCTCCACCTGCAGAATACTGAGGACTATATTTAGCCATTAATTTAATTTTTACATCTTCCTGAATTTTATTTAATGTTCCGGTCATTACTTTACTTTTATTTCCTGCTGCATCAATTGCAATTGCATTAATTGTTGTAGTCTGGTTTATTTCAAATGACTCGGAATATTCTAAAGAACCTGAAGATGGCTCTGTACCATTAATAGTGTAATATATTTTGCAATTTGTATTAACATCATGTAAATTTACAATACTCTTTCCTGTAAATGCTCTTTTGCCATTTTGAATAAAAGGAACCGGAATTATTTTTTTATCATCAATTGAAGTTCTTGGGCAATTTTCATCAGACACACCCCATTTTTCTGATGGTTGCGAACCCATTTCAAAAACAAGTTCACCGCCTTTAATTAAATCCTCATTTGTTAAGAAGGTTTTATTATAAATCGAACCATTTAATTTTGCAGATTGTATATAATAATTTTTCTTTGAAATATTATTTGCAATTACAGTAAAAGTTTTTCCTTTACCAACATTAATAACAGATTTCGAAAACATAGGTGTTCCGATAATATAGGTATTAGTACCCGGTGTTACAGGATAAAAACCTAAAGCTGAAAATACAAACCATGCTGACATTTGTCCACAATCTTCGTTTCCACATAATCCATCAGGAGAGTTTTTATAAAGTTCATTTTGAATTTTATGAATTATTTCCTGTGTTTTAAATGGCTTTCCTGCAAAATTGTATAAATATGCCATATGATGACTCGGTTCATTTCCATGGGCATACTGACCGATTAAACCTGTGATATCAGCCTGTTCACGACCAGATGTTTTAACATCTGCTAAAAACATGCTATCAAGTTTATCGGCAAATTTACTTTTACCACCATGAAGATTCATAAGACCATCAATATCCTGAGGAACACAAAAACTATATTGCCATGAATTTGCCTCAGTATAATTAAAGTTCACTTCATTAGGTTTAAACGGAGAAAACCATGTTCCATTCATTCTGGCACGCATAAAACCGGTAGAATCGTCAAATACATTTTTATACGACTGAGCTCTTTCAATAAAAATATTATAGTCATCAGATTTATTTAATGATTTTGCCATCATAGCTATACACCAGTCATCGTATGCATATTCAAGAGTTTTTGAAACGCTTTCACTTTCATCAGTAGCAAGTACACAACCATTTTTAATATAAGAAATTAATCCTGGCGTTTGTTGATTTGCACTTGCTTTCATTGCTTCCAATGCTTTATTACCATCATAATTTCTTATTCCCTTAGCCCAAGCATCATAAATTACAGGAACAGCATGATAGCCTATCATACAATTAGTCTCATTTGCAGAAAGCTCCCAAACAGGTAATAATCCTCCCTGCTCATATTGAGCAAGAAATGTTTTAACAAAGTCATTTGTAATTTCAGGTTCAAGTACGGCCATCAAAGGATTAAGCGCTCTGTATGTATCCCAAAGTGAAAACACAGTGTAATAATTATAACCTTCAGCTTTGTGTATTTTGTTATCCCGTCCACGATACTGATTATCCACATCTGAGTAAACATTTGGTGAAATATAGGAATGATAAAGTGAAGTATAGAAATTTATTTTCTGATCTTCAGTTCCTTCAACTTTTACTTTTGTTAATGCTTCATCCCAGGCTTTTGATGCTTCAGATTTATAATTCTCAAAATCCCATGATTTTGCTTCTGTTTCAAGGTTTCTTCTTGCTCCATCAATACTTACTCCGGAAATTGCAACCTTAACAATTATCTGTTCATTAGCCTTTGTTCTAAAATTAAGATATGCTTTTAAATTTGTTCCCTGTGCTTCTGATTGCCCCTGAACATTAAGGTCATCTTTTACAATTCCTTTATTTATAAATGATTTTGAAAATTTAGCAACAAAATACACATATTGGTCCTTTGCCCATGCTTCAGATCTTCGAAACCCTTCGACTTCATTATCTCCAATGAATTTTATATAAGAATCCAATACTTTATCACGGTGCAATAAATCAATTATTATATTTGAATTATCAGATGCAGGAAAAGTATAACAATGTATACCAACTCTTTTTGTTGCAGTTAATTCTGCCTTAATTTTATCATCATCTAAAAATATTGAATAATAACCTGCTTCAGCTTTTTCGTTTTTATGAGAAAAACGCGAACAGTAACCTGACTCTGGATTTTCGGGCGTACCATTAAATACCTGAACAGCTCCAACAGTAGGCATAAAAAGAATATCGCCATAGTCAGAACAACCTGTACCACTTAAATGAGTATGAGAGAAGCCATATACAATACTATCACTATAATGGTAACCAGAACAACCATCCCAACCTTCAAGTCTGGTATCAGGACTTAATTGCACCATTCCAAATGGTAAAGTGGCACCCGGAAAAGTGTGTCCATGTCCACCAGTACCAATAAACGGATTTACAAATTTCGAATTTCCTTTTGGATTTTCACTTTCGCACGAAAAGAAAAAAACGAATAAGCTACAAAAGAAAAAAAGCTTTAAAATCTGTAACAAATTATACATATTATGCAAGTTTTAATACCGAGTTTCTTACTACAATATTTGTTTGCAAACATTTATGTGTTTTAACTAATGAATCTGAATTGTCTTTAATTTTAATATTATCTAATAAAATCTCGACTGCATTTCTGGCAATTGAATTTATTGGCTGAATAACTGAAGTAATTGGAGGAGAATAAAGCTTAAATAAATCTATGTCATCAAAGCTTACAATTGAAATATCTCGTGGTATTGTCAAACCTAAATCACGAATTGTTTCTAGACAACCAATAGCTAATTGATTATTTGCAACAAAAACTGCTGTTGGCATCATATGGTCTGACTTCCATTCCACAAATATCTGATTGATTGCGCTATATATTTCATCGCGAGGAATTACTTTTTGATAATACTGATTTATTGGAATTGAATATTTTTTTAATGCTTCTTTATAACCCTCAAGTCTATCAACTTGTGTACTAATATGAGCAGGAGAAATTACAAGTGCAGCTATTTTTCTATGTCCATTATTAATAAGAAATTCTACTGCTTCTTTTGCACCTGTTAAATTATCAACTACAACTGTATTAGTTTCGAAATCATTATAAACCCTATCAATCAACACAAATGGAAAATTCTCGCTTTGAAGACTTTCAATATGCTCGGTAGAATCAAGAGTTGACGACAAAATAATGCCATCCACCTGCTTATTAATAAGCATTTCCAGAAGTTTCATTTCCTTTTCTTCGCTTTCATCAGAACTGCAAATCATAAGATTATAACCAGATTCACTAACAGCATCTTCTACTGATCTTGCCAAACGAGAATAAAATGGATTTGATATATCAGAAACAATTAATCCGATAGTATTTGATCTGCCAATTCTTAATCCCCGTGCAAACTGATTAGGCTTATAATTCATTTCCTCAGCTAATTCCATTACTCTTTCCTGAGTTTTTTTACTAATACCGTTTTCGTCACCTTTTCCATTTAACACCATAGAAACAAGTGTTTTAGAAACACCTAATGCCATTGCGATATCTGCTAACGAAACTTTTTTATTCTTTATCATTTTAAAGCTTATTTTTTCCAAATATACAAAATATTCTAAAACGGTTTAGTTTTTTACTAAATATTTTAGATTTTTTTTAATGTTTTTAAACAATCTGATTAAATAACAGTTTTTTATCAGGCAACCTTTTTAATATCTTTACGTTTATCTATAAAGTTTCAATAAATAATTTAAAACTTAAATTATACAACAATAACTAACAAATCATACAATGAAAAAGAATTACATCTTATCAATTACAATTGTCCTGCTATTTTCACTGAGCTCAATAGGGCAAACTCTTAATGGACTGTGTGAAACCTCTCTTCCATTTTGTACGGGAATAACCTATAATTATCCTGCAGGAGTTAATACAGGAAGTGGGCAGACTGGCCCATCCTATGCATGTTTGGGATCTGAACCAAACCCTGCTTGGTACTATTTACAAATTGATCAGCCTGGTGAAATTTCAATTGAAATTCATACAGTTCCACAACATGACGTGGACTTTATTTGTTGGGGACCATTTAATTCTCAAACAGGTCCATGCACTGCGCAATTAACAGGCTCGGGTTCAACTCATCACGTTGCTGGAGCTGGTGGTGGTTATCCATCAGGGAATGTAATAGATTGCAGTTATGATGCTTCTTGGCAAGAGTGGTGTTATATACCAAATGCTCAACCCGGGGAATATTATATTTTTCTGATTACAAATTATTCAAACCAACCATGTAATATTATTTTTAATCAAATAAATACAGGGCAAGTAGGCGCAGGTATTACTTCATGCGGACCAGCTGCAACAGTAAGTGGTAATTTCTATTTTGATTCTAATAATAATGGAACAAAAGATGTCACTGAACCAGGATTATATGGAGGATTAGCTTATGCCCCCACTTGTGGTTTCTATACTCAATCTGATACTGCAGGAAATTACAATGCATATATTTGTGCAACTCCAGATACTATTTGGTCATTTTATAATCATTCATACACAATCATTACACCACAATACTATGAATTAACAGGCAGTACAAGCACTGCTGACTTTGGAGTCACTTTCACGCAAAATGTTATAGATGTTAGTACAATACTTACTGAGTGTATTCCTGCAAGACCAGGATTTGATTATAATGTATTTGCTACCATTTCTAATGTTGGAACTGATTCATCGTGTGGAACATTAACTATTTCATTTGATACAATTTTTGATTATATATCAGCAAACCCACCTGCTGATGTTATAACAGGTAATACATTAACATGGAATAATGTATGTCTTCCTGTTTTCTCAACAAATAATTATACAATTAGTTTATTTTTAGATTCAACTACTGCACTTTTAACTCCATATGTACTTTCGGCTAATTTTGTAACAAATTCACTGGACTCTAGCATTGTAAATAATTCAGATACTATTTCGAATATTGTGGTTGGATCATTTGATCCAAATGACAAACAAGTTACGCCTAGTGGAGAAATTACAAATATTGCTGCAGCAAATGAGCAAGAACTTGAATATACTATTCGTTTCCAAAATACCGGAACATATCAGGCAACAAATATTACTATTCTTGACACATTAAGCAGTTGGTTACAAGTTCCTAGTTTAACATTACTTTCATCATCTCATCCATGTACATATAACATATCAGGTCATGGTAAAGTTCAATTTATTTTTAATAATATTAATCTACCTGATGCAAACACAAATGAAAGCGGAAGTCATGGATTTGTAAAATTCAAGGTAAAATGTAAACCATCACTTGCAAATGGAGGCAATGTTTATAATACAGCAAATATTTATTTTGATTACAACCTGCCAATTGTTACAAACACAACTTTAACTTTTACTAAAGTTATAACAACTAATATTCCTTCTATAAAAAAACAAGTAACAAAATCTATTTCAGTTCAGCCAAATCCTGCTATTGATATTGTTACAGTAAATTTTGATTATGCAGGCAAAGAAGCATTAAATATTGAGATTATTAATAATCTTGGAAAAACAGTACAAAAACAACTTGTACTGAATAATCAAAAAACAGTTAATTTGAATGTTTCAAATTTAAGTGCCGGAACATATACGGTTCGTATTTCTGGAAAGAACTACTCGGTAAATGAGATGTTAATTAAGCAATAATTTAAAAAAAAAAATTATTAACCACAAAACAAAAATGGGATACAAATTTTGTATCCCATTTTCTATTTTCAAAAATTCTGCAATTAATATTCTGCAGGTAACACTTTCATTTCTTCATAAGTAAACACAGGTCCGTCTTTACAAACAAACAATTTACCTACATTACAACGACCACATTTACCAAATCCGCATTTCATTCTGTTTTCTAAAGTTGTAAAAATATCTTTATCTTCAAAACCCATGTTCTTTAAAACAGGCATAGTAAATTTAATCATAACAGGAGGTCCGCAAAGTATAGCAATTGTATTTGCACTTGTTAACCCAGCCTTTTCTAAAACTGTTGGAACAAAACCAATTTCACCTTTCCACTCTGGAGTTTGTCCGCCTGGGTCAACTGTTGTTATAAGTTTAATATCCGGTCTCTCCTCCCACTCTTTAAGTTCGTGTTTGTAAACCAAATCGGCAACAGAACGAGCACCATAAACTATTGTTATATCTTTATATTTTTCACGTAAATCAATTGTATTCCAGATTACGCAACGCATTGGAGGTAATGCAATACCACCGGCAATGTATAATAAGTTTTTGCCTTCCCACTGTTCAATCGGAAATGTATTTCCATAAGGACCGCGAAAACCAACTGTATCGCCAACTTCAGCATTTGCTAATGCATTTGTTACGCGACCAGCTTTACGGAAAGTACATTCAATATATTCTTTTCTTGTTGGTGCAGATGCAATACAAAAAGTAGATTCACCTTCACCAAATATTGAATATTCGCCAAATTGACCAGCTTTAAAAGTAAATTTATCAGCGTCTTCCTGGTTTTTAAATTTTAAACGGAATGTTTTAACATCAGCTGTTTCATCAACAATCTGATCGATTACCATTAAATACGGCTTATATATGTTTTCGCACATAGCTTAAAAATTTAAATGTTTTGTAATGCTTGTAACTGTTCAGAAATGTTCATATCAACAGGGCAACCGCGTGAACATCTTCCACAACCTACGCAACCAAGTGATTTGTTACGATCCGGCATATATGAGAATTTATGCATAATACGTTGTCTCCATCTCTGACTCTGAACTTCGCGTGGGTTATGACCTGAAGTATGTAATGTAAACAAACCAAAGCCACATGAATCCCAACTACGGTAACGACGACCTTCTTTACCCTTTGCTTCATCCTGAATATCAAAACAGGCACATGTTGGACAAACATAAGCACAAGCACCGCAACCAATACAACGTAATGAATTTGCTACCCAGAATGGATGTTCAAATGCAGTTTTTAATTTTTCGGTTACCTGTTCGTGATAAAAAGTTTGTTTTACTTCAGTAATAACAGCTTCTTCGTTATTTGCATTCTCAAATAAATCCGGAGAAGCAGTAGCAATTGCATTACCTTTTTCGGTAAGAATTTCAGCAATATAATCACCGGATTTTGTTTTTGATAACAATATATCACTACCCTTTGTTGAATTAGGAGTTAATCCAACAGAAGTACAGAAACAATACGCATCAGATTGATGACATGCTAATCCTATAACAACTAGCTTCTCTAATCTTTTTGCAAAGAATTCGTCTTTAATATCCCAGCAAAAAATTGATTTAAGTACATCATATGCTGAATTATCACAAGGATGCGAACCCCACAATACAACTTCAGGAATCTTTGTTAAATCAATATCAGTTATTGTACTATCTACTTTGTTATTTGTGTAGTACATTAAGTTTTCTACTTTTGGGAAAACTACATTTTTAACAGATAAAGTTGATTGAATATGCTCAAATGTAACTTCTGCATATGCAGGATTATATTTATATTCTACCCGCTTATCTGCTGCAACAACCGGAGCATAAACTTTTCGGCTTGCTGATAAAGTCGAATATAACTTTTCAAGCGATTGTTTGCGGATTAATTTTTTGATTGTTTCCATGTTATATTATAAAACTTTCTTTATCGTTAGGTTCAAAAGTTGACATTACAGATTTCATATCTACAGAAGTTCCTGCATGAACTTTAAAATAATTGTAGGTTTGATCTGATAACTGCATAGTTAAAAGATGACAAGGAATATTTAAAGGACAAGCTCTTCCGCACTCACCACAACTGATACAACGACCGGCTAAGTGCATTGCACGTAATATATGCCAATCGATATTTCCCTGAGTATTTGCCTGAACAGGAATCCACTGTGGTTGATTGCAATCTGTAGAACAACGTATACAATAACACATAGGGCAAGACTGACGACATGCATAACATTTTATACATTTTGATAATTCCTGCTCCCAGAATTTAAATTTTTCTTCTAAACTAAGCTTATTTAATTCTGCTAATTTCTCCTGATCTTTAGTTGGGTTTCCTAAATTTGATTTCTCGATATGAGCTTTCATAACATTCATATCAGCTATATCAAGAAGTTTTCCATCATCAGAAATTCCGAGAACAACTATATTTTCAGCAACAACCTGCTGTTCAGAAATCAACATCATTATACTACGCATTACAGGTAAAGTAGCAACAATACCCATTTTGCCTAGATGTTTAACTTCGTGCTTAGTTAAATACATAGCTAAATTCTGCAAACAATTTTCATTATAAATTAATGAATCTGTTTTTGCAGGATCGGTAACAAAAGCAGGGCGAACAACACCAGTTGGTCCTGCTTCATAACCAATTACTACCTGAACTGCTTTGCTTTCAAGTAATTCTTTTGCTTTTGCTGCAATATTACTCATTAGTTACCTCCTCTTCAATATGTGTGTTAACCATTTTCTGATAAGAAACATATGGACCAAGTTCACGAACTCTTGCAACTGTTGAATTAACAACTTCTGCCCATCTTGCACCTTCTGCTGCAGATACCCATGAGAAAGTGATACGTTTCATATCAATTCCCATAAAATCCATAAGTTCTTTAAACATTATCCAACGGCGTTTTGCATGAAAATTACCAGAAGTATAATGACAATCATTTGGGTGACAGCCTGAAATTATTATTCCATCAGCTCCATTTGCAAATGATTTAAGTAAAAGCATAAAATCAATACGGCCAGTACATGGGAAACGTATAATTTTAACATTTGTAGCATATTTTATACGACTGGTACCTGTTAAATCGGCTCCAGCGTATGTACACCAGTTGCAAACAAAAGCAACTACTTTGGGTTCGAAATCTGCCATTTTATATAATGTTTAATTTTTTAATAATTAATAATCATTAAGTAAAGCAACTACCTCAGTATATACCTGCTCGTTGGTATAACCATATAAATCTATAGATTTAGAACGGCATAAAGCAACGCATGTTCCACAACCCTGACATAGTCCTTCGTTAATTTTTGCTAGCGATTTTATTACTTTTCCATCTCTTGATTTTATATCTTCTCTTTCAATTGCCTGATATGGACAAACCGGTTGACACATAAAACAACCTACACAAGTAGAATATAATGGAGGACCAAAACGGTTAACAGCAGCTACTAATGGTTCACGTGTTAATTCGCTTTGTGAGAATAAGGAAGCAACTTTAACAGCTGCACCTGAAGCCTGAGAAACTGAATCTGGAATATCTTTAGGATTCTGACATGCTCCAGCCAAGAAAATACCAGCTGTATTAGTTTCAACTGGTTTTAATTTTGGATGAGCTTCTGCAAAGAATTTATGAGAATCGTAAGAAACATGTAATCTTTGCGCCAATTCTTCAGCACCTGGATTAGCAACACCTGCAGTAGCAAGAACAACCATGTCAGCTTCAATCTCTATTGGCTGTGCTCCTAACAATGTGTCAACACCTTTAACAATTAATTTTCCATCACGCTCATAAACTGTAGAAACTCTACCACGAATATAATTTACGTGGTCTTCTTCAATTGCACGGCGAACAAATTCATCATAATTTTTTCCTGCCGAACGAATATCCATATAGAACACATGTGCATTTCCTTCATGTACTTTGTGTTTATATAACATTGCATGTTTTGCAGTATACATACAACATATTTTAGAACAATATGCAATACCTTTTGCAGGATCTCTAGAACCAGCACAAGCAATAAATACAATATTCTTTGGTTTTTTTCCGTCTGATGGTCTTAAAATTTCACCAGCGGTTGGTCCGGATGCAGATGCAAGGCGTTCAAATTGTAAACCGTCAATTACATCTTTTAATTTTCCATAACCATATTCTGGGAAGAAATCGGCACGTTTAATATCGAAACCTGTTGCAACAACAACAGCTCCAACTTCAACATCTATTACTTCATCTTCCTGATCAAATCTGATTGCTTTAGTAGGACAAACGATTTCGCAAACCTTACATTTACCTTTAATATAATATGTACAATGTTCTTTATCAATTACCGGTCTATTTGGTACAGCCTGTGGAAAAGGCACATAAATAGCCGGACGGAATCCCATACCTTCTTCAAATTCATTAGGAATTTTCTTTTGTGGACATTTTGTTATACAAAGACCACAACCAGTACAAGCTTTCTCATCAAGACTTTTAGCTTTTTTCCTTATTTTCGCAACAAAGTTCCCAATAAATCCATCCAACTGTTCAACTTCAGCATAAGAATATAATGTTATATTAGGATGTTGAAGAACTTCAACCATTCTTGGTGTAAGAATACATTGTGAGCAGTCAAGAGTAGGGAAAGTTTCAGAAAGTTGAGACATATGTCCACCAATGGATGGAGAGCGCTCTACCATAATTACTTTATGTCCGCAGTTAGCAATATCCAATGCAGACTGAATACCAGCAATTCCACCGCCAATAACTAATGCAGTTTTTGTTACGGGAACTCGAATTGGTTGTAAAGCAGCATTACGTTTTACTTTCTCGACTAATGTTCTAACAATATCGATTGCTTTTTCTGTAGTTGCTTCACTTTTTTCGTGCACCCATGAACAATGTTCACGAAGATTTGCCATCTCGCACAAAAATGGATTTAATCCACCTTCTGCAGTGGCTTTTCTGAAAGTAGGCTCATGCATACGAGGCGAACATGCCGAAACAACTACACCCGTTAGCTTATGCTCAATTATTGCATTTTTTACTAACGATTGCCCAGGATCGGAGCACATGTATTTATATTCGGTAGCATAAGCTACATGCTTAAGTTTGGCAGCCGATTCGCACACTTTAGTACAATCAACAGTCGCACTTATATTCTCGCCACAATGACAAATGAAAACACCAATTCTTGCCATATTATTTATTTATGATTTAGAATTTACGATTAAGGATTTTATTATTAGAACCATTCGAGTTTAAATTATTTTAGCTAATTTTTACATCAACAAAATGTCTGTTAAACCCAACTTGTTCAGGAGTTAAGCCAATAGCCAAACCAATTGCCTGAGTAACAAATATCACAGGTATTTTAAAATCTTTATCCCAATACTTATTAATATCTGCACGTCTCATATCAAGATTTGAATGACACATAGGACATGCAACAATTATTGCATCAGCACCACGATGTTCGGCATCTTCAATAATTTTTCCTGATAATTTCGAAACTATATCTGTACGGGAAATTGAAAGTCCGGCACCACAACATTCTGTTTTATAAGCAAAATCAATTGATGTAGCACCAATTTTATTCATAACAATATCCATTGTCTGAGGATCTTCGACACGGTCGTAGTTAAGAACCTTATTAGGTCTTACTAACAAACAACCATAATAATTTGCTACTTTATAATTAAATGGTTTCTTTACTTTTTCTTCAAGTTTTGGAATAATATATTTATCAATCCATTCAATTACATTAATAATTTTTGAATTTCCTTTATAATCCATTTCCAAAACCTCACAAATCCTGTTTTTCAATTCAGGATGTTTTTGAAGTTCATGTTGAGTAACCATTAGTCGACTATAACATGCAGCACAAGGAACAAGTATTTCATCTAAACCATGTTTCTCGGCTAAAGCCAAAATTCTTGCAGGCAATGCCAATGATAATTCCTTATTTAAGTTATGAGCTGCAGTAGCACCACAACAGTTCCAGTCAGGAATTTGTACAGGTTCAATATCGAAAGCTTTTGCAAGTTCAAAAACTGACTGATTATAATCACGTGCTGAGCCTTCTAACGAACATCCGGGATAAATACCTATTTTCATATTTGATCTCCTTATTTACTGGTTTTTTTAAATATTTTAGCGATATGTGCTCTATCTTTTATTTTCTCAGGGAAAATATGAAGTTTTCCTCTTGATAGCATTTTTGGTCCAAGGGCCATATCTTGTGTCATGTTTAATGACTGACGTTTATAATCTAAGATAAGACCTAATTCATATAATCTGCCTGTATTCTTTATTGATTTCAAAAATGATTTATGAAATGCAATAATATTTTTAGCCTTAGGGTTTTCTTTGCCTTCACTACGTGATTTTTGTCTTAAGAAATCCATCATAGAAGGTATATCAATTTCCATAGGACAACGAGACAAACACATTTCGCATGTAACACATAGCCAGATAGAATGTGATTTTAAAATTTTCTCATCGTTAGCTGGTAATTCTGTCTGAAGCATACGTAAAACCATGCTAGGTGGAAAATCCATATCTTCTGCAACCGGACAACCAGCTGAACATTTACCGCATTGATAACACTTTTGTGCTTTTACTTCAACTTCCTTTTCAACTTTTGCGGCTAACGAATTTCTTTCAATATGATGATCAGAATGTGACATATTATTCTTTTATTTTTTCGTTAAACTATGTTAGAATATAATCGGATAAACTGAACTCTTTCATAAGCAGCAGGATTATGAACGTTGGTATGACTTAATTTACCTTTAAAATCACTAATAAATTTAAAATTATGTTTAGTCATCCAGTTTTCAATATCTTTAATAATGCCAGGTAAAACATCAAAATGTTTTTCATAAAACAATGAAACCATTTGAACTGCATCAGCACCTGCTAATAACTGCTTAATTATTGTTTCAGAATTATGAATACCAGTAGAAGCTGCAATATTACATTTTAACTTTCCTGATAAAAGAGCAACCCAGCGTAAACTATGCGAGTATTCTAAATCGGAGCTATACATATTAGAAGAAGAAACTTCTAAAGTATTAATATCAATATCTGGGTTGTAAGGTCTATTAAAAAGAGTTAGTCCTGCAATACCTGTTTCAGATAAATTAAGTGCTGTTTTGGCTAAACTTGAAAAATAGTAACCGATTTTTAAAGAGAAAGGAATTGTAATAAATTTCTTTACCTCTTTAATTATATCAAAATATACCTGTTCGATTTCATCTCCACTTTTTTCAAAGTTTGAAGGTAATAAGTATACATTTAATTCAATTGCATCTGCACCAGCATCCTGAATACGCTTTGCAAAATACTGCCAATCATATTGAGTACTACAATGAATACTTGCAATTATTGGAATATCTATTGCTTTTTTTGCTTCAGTTACTAAAGTAAGATAATGTTTTAATGAATGCTCTTTTGCATAATTAGTTATATATTCATAAGCTTCGTCATGATAATATTCGTTTTTTCCAACGATACCATTAAAAGCGTCCTGCCATGATTTTATATTAGGATCGTCTGAATTTATTAGTTTCTCGGTTTCGAACTTTATTTGTTCTTCGAAAATGGATTTTAACACTACTGCTCCTGCACCCATATTAGCAATAGTTTTAAGATTTTCAACTGAAGAAGTTAATCCAGAACTACCAATTATTAATGGATTTTTTAACTGAAGCCCTAAATATTTACAAGATAAATCTATCATAAAATTTATTTTAAATGCCGCCAAATTTACCAACAAAGAAAATATGAAATCACTTTTATTGATTTTTTTTCAATCTAGAGCCGTTAGATTATTATATTGATTTATTGACATATGATAAATAATCTGCTTTATAACATATTTTAACAACGTCTAAAATTATTTTATTTAAACCAAATATTTATAACATGAATTAATTATCTATACAATCTATTTTAGAGAGATGGCCCCATAGGGGTAAACAGAGTGGTCTCGCGAAGCGACCCCTACGGGGGAATGCGGCAGTCTTAATTCTCAAAATTGCACATTTTTCAAATGAAACATTACACATACATATTAAAATCTACTTTAAATGGCAGGCATTATTATGGCTCTACTTGTAATTTGGAAAACAGACTAAAATATCACAATTCTGGTAAAGTTAAATCTACAAAGGCTTATAAACCATGGGTTATTCATTATTTGGAAGAATACGAAACGAAAACTGAAGCCATTAAAAGAGAGTTTTATTTCAAATCAATTGACGGATATAATTACTTAAAAACAAAAGGAATTATCTGAAATAAATTATCTTTGCAAACTATATTGGAGAGATGGCAGAGTGGTCGAATGCGGCAGTCTCGAAAACTGTTTTCCGAGCAATTGGAACGGGGGTTCGAATCCCTTTCTCTCCGCAAGCACAAAGAGCAAGTCCTTGAAAAAGCCCGAAAGTCCAACGGACATGGGCTTTTTTCTTTTTAATCCCTGCGGAGTTTTTGAAAGAAATAACCTAATCCGACTGGTTGTCTGGCTGGTTTTTTTCATTTTTTCTTAGTCCAGCTAATCCGGTGCTTATTCGCTGATTTTCACACATTTTCATTTTTAAAAACGAACTGGTTCATGTAATTTTAACTTATTAAAAAGGAGGATTTATGGAAACCAGAAACAAAATCGCTTTTTCGTTCTACGTTAAGCGGACAAAACCCCTTAAATCAGGGGAAGTTCCTATTTACTTAAAAATTAAAGTAGATGACACACATGAAGAACTTGCTACACTTCGTAACATTTTTCCTGAGAAATGGAGTGTTGCTAAAAACGGTGCAGCCGGAACATCAAAAGAAGCAAAAGAGTTAAATGTTCATTTGCAGCATGTAGTTGGCTGTTTAAACGAACATGTGAAAATGTTAAGGGAAAAGGACAGGGAGATTACGGCTCGGACTATCAAAAATTCTTATCTCGGAATTATTAATGATGAAAAGAAAATTGTTGAATTATTTCAGGAACATAATAAGACAATTAAACTATTATCATTAAAGGACAAAGATTTTGCACCTGCAACCGTGCAACGTTATGAGACCTGTTTACTTCATTTAAGCAGTTACATTAAAGAAAAGTATAAGGTAAATGACTTACTCATTAATAAGATGAATGCTGACTTTATTAAGGGTTTTGAACTTTACCTTAAAACTGTCCGTAATTGTGCTCATAATACGACAATGAAGTACATCAAAAATTTTAAGAAAATTGTTCTTAATGCTTTTCGGAATGGTTGGCTTAAACATGACCCATTTGTAAATTTTAAATTACGCTTAAAGAAGGTCGATAAAGAGTTTTTAACAGAAGATGAACTTGCACGTCTTCTGAATAAAAAAATCGGCATAGAACGCTTAGAATTTGTTAAGGATGTGTTTTTATTTGGTTGCTTCACAGGTCTTGCATATTCTGATATTAAAAATCTGAAACAAGAAAATGTTGTTAAAGGTGAAAATGGACGTTTGTGGATTCATACACGAAGAAAGAAAACTGATATGATTAGTCATATTCCACTTTTACCAATTGCCTTGCAAATTGTAGAAAAATATAGAAACAATCCGTATTGCATTGTCAACGAAATTTTGCTTCCGGTATATACAAATCAAAAATTGAATGCTTATTTGAAAGAAATAGCAGACATCTGTGGAATTACTAAGCATATTTCAACGCATACTGCAAGACACACATTCGCCACGACTGTTACTTTAAATAATGATGTTCCTATTGAAAGCGTTTCAAAAATGCTTGGTCATAGCACTATTAAAATGACACAACATTATGCTAAACTTTCAGATAAAAAAGTTGGTATTGATATGGAAAAAATACAAGATAAGTTTACTACTGAAAAGGTGAGTTTACATTTTCCGCCCATATGCCAAAATTAAAATTAAAGCCCTGCAAAAACAGGGCTTTTTTTATTTTTATTCTTGTATTAAAGTGCAATTTATTGAAAATTCAGACATAAGAAACGGCATTTGAAATAATAATAACAAATCACCGTATTTTTGAAATAAAAGAAAATATTATGTCAAAAAAGGTAATTACACAAACGCAAATAGAGAATGAATACGGCATTTGCCATAATACCTTTCGCAAATGGATTAAACCGATTGAAAAGCAATTGAAATTAGTTAAAAGAAGACCTCTTCTTGCTTGGCAAGTAGAAATGATTTATGAGTTTTTGGATAAGCCTTGAAAGTAAATTTATGTTGATCTGTTTTATTCTACTTGAAACCTATTGTTTTTTTTTCAGTTTCAATTTTTATATTAATTCCTTGAAATGCAAAAGAAAAAAATATTGACATTAAAAAACTACAAAATATTGAAAACCATAATATGTTATTTTTCACATTATTAATATCGCACCAAACATTTTCAGGATTGAGTTCATTTGCCTGTAATAACTCAATATCACTATATGAATCTTTATATTTTATAATATTATCACAATAATTATCTCCTTTAATTTTTGTCTGACTTTCATGTATTATTATTAAATGAGAATTTGTATAGTTTAGAGTTTTTATAAAAATCAAAACCAAAATAACCACTATACTAAATAACATTGTGTAATATTTTTTATTTAATTTTACAAAACTCCTTTTAAAAATCAGATGAAATGTAAAATAGGTAATAGTAAAAACGAAAATATTTATCAATACATATTGGACAACAGCAATATCTTTGATGTAATTTGCAAACAAGAAGTTAAGCACTCCAGAAACTACAATAAAAAATATACTAAAAACATACTCAACTAATTTATTCATTTTAATTATTTAATTATATCAATGTCAATGTATTGACATGGCATGTTGTCGCATTTGTTTGTATCAGTCCAATCCAGTGTCCTAACTATTTTATTTGAAACTATATTATCTCCATCAGTGTCAATAGATAACCAATATATATATGTGCAACCAGATATGAAATTTCGTCTTGATGTTGTCTTTGAAGTAAAATGTTCAATTTTAATCTTTCTTCCAAAACTTGGTAAGGAATAATGAGCCCAATACCCAGTTAATAATTTGTTATCTTTCAGTGAATGTACTTCTACCAAACTCGTTCTTTGTATTTGGTTATTTAAATTCATGTCATTATAAAGCAAAGTATTATCAGATGAGGCTGTTAAATTAAATATAGGATAACTTATACATCCGTTTAATTTTTTTCCTAATTGGATGTGTCGACATATATTAATGATATTATTTATTAAACCATTATAATTAATTTGAAAAGCAGAATCTGAAAGTGTTCTTTGTATTTTATTGTATTTTTTTACTAAGTATTCCAAACCTTGAATATTTGAATTTAGTTCGTCTATTTCTATTCCATTTATATCCGACTTTTCTATATCTATTCCATTTATTATTATTAATATTTCATTACATTTTTTGCTTAATTCTATATTTTTATTTATTTTATCAGATAGTCGGTTCAATCTTTTTTGATATTTGTTAAATTCATTATATTTATTTTTATTAACTTCAATTCTGTTTTTATATTCTTTACTAGGGTATTTACTTCTTGCCACTAAGTTGTATCTTTGTGGTCATGGACTATCCAAGGACACAAATGGAGTTTGAGAAAACTTTTTCAAGTGAAGAAAAATGCGTACAGTACCTAATAGATGTACGTTGGCCAAATGGT
>JACREQ010000095.1 GCA_016218155.1 Bacteroidia bacterium | reverse complement strand
TATAACAGCCTTGCTACGAGTTGCTAACACCACCTAAGCCCAACCAGGCATGCGTAACATTATGAAACGATATAACAATTTGGAACTTTCCAGCGGTTTGACAGCAAAGTGCAAATACATTGCCTGCTTTAGGCTTAGCTTCAAACGTTATGGGCAATGTTTAAAAAACAATTACATCATAAAATAATAACATGAAAAAGCTTAATCTCATTATTCTTATTTGCATTTGTTTTGCATTGTCTTGCAAAAAAGACACACCCGTAGAAAATACAGTAAATAATAACTGTATTGACAATTCATTATCTGCATATTATTTGGACTTCTGGAAAAGTGAATTTCTTAATCGAGACACAATGACTGAAGAATATTTTAATTCACATATATCTGAAATTAAAACTTCCGCATTTTGTTGGAATAGTGCAATTACATTTAGAGTTGCATATAAAATAACTATTGACTGGGCGGTAATTGACAATTATGACGAATTTATTGTTAAGTTGTATTCATCAGAATCTGCTTACCAATATTTAAATATTCCGAGAGACACTTTTTTTAATGTTAATCAGCTTATGTTTATATTAGAACATAAAGTATTCAATTCTGCTATTGGTCCGGTTAAATCTCTAAATAATTTACTTCAAAACAATTATAATAATGCAAAATTAGCTTTTCAGGACAGCGCAAACTCTAGTTATATTTTACCTACACGATTGTCTTACGATGTACCAGGAATACAACCAAGCAAAAATGGTTATCCCTATTTTATAGGATTCGGCACAATTAATCAAAGTGCAAACCAGTGCATTACTGGATACTACAACTTATCGACTGGTGAATTTGACGCTCGCGAGACTCCATGTTTAAATTAAAAAACACAGCCCATAACACAACCTACGAAAACAACGAGCAGTAATGTGCAACTTGACAACTATAACATTAAATAATATTCTTAGCGGTTTGACACTGCCTGCATGCAAATGCTCGTCGTTCCGTAGCTTCAACCGTTACCAACCATAATAACAAAAAGACAAATGCCCTTACGATATAATAGACATCTAAAAAAAAATAAATGAAAACACTAATTATTCTGACAATGTTTTTACTTAGTTTCAACATTGTAAATGCCCAATGGGTTCAATCATTTTCTTTCTATGGAAGCATTAATAATATTTCTGTAGCTGTAAGTGACACAATTGTTATTATTGGAAATTCTGGCGGTGGTGTTCATTTATCAACAAATAATGGAGTAACTTGGACATCTGTAGTTAATGGTTTAACAAATTCTAATGTAAATTCATTGGCAATAAATGGTACATACATTTTTGTTGGAACGGATAATGGAGTATTTAATTCGTCGAATTATGGAAATAATTGGTCTCCTGTAACAAATGGTTTACCAGCAAATTCCGACATAATGGCACTTGCAATAAAAGGAACAAATATTTTTGCAGGCACTTGGAGTGAAGGAGTTTTCATATCTTCTAACAATGGAAATAGCTGGTCATCTGTAAATAATGGATTAACAAATCTTCATATAAAATCATTTGTTACAAGTGGTTCCAATATATTTGTTGGAACTGGAAATGGTGTTTTTATGTCAGCTGACAATGGAGATAACTGGACTTCGGTTAGTAATGGGTTGCCAACAAATGCAATTATTTCTTGTTTAGCTATTAGTGACACAAATATTTTTGCAGGCTACTGGGATGGTGCAATGAGTGGTGGTGTTTATCTGTCAACAAATAATGGAGCTAATTGGTCATCTATAAATAATGGAATAATACCAAATAACACTATTCATTCATTTGCAATTTATGGCACTAATGTTTTCGTTGGAACTTATCGAAGTTGGGACGGTATTGGAGGTGGAGTATATTTAACAACGAATAACGGATCGCTTTGGACTCCAGTTTATTCTTTACCATTTAGACCAAATGTTTGTTCATTGGCACTCAATGGGACATATATTTTTGCAGGTATGGACAGTATTGGAGTTTGGAAAAGACCATTGAGTCAAATAGTTTCTGAAACTAAAATAGTTCAAAATAATTCAGAATTAATATTGTTTCCTAATCCAAACAACGGTAAATTTACTGTAAATCAAACAAATGTTTTTAATAACATTGAAGTATTTAACATTCTTGGTAAATTAATTTATAGTTCAATAATTAGTAATGGTCAGAATGAAATGGAAATTAATTTATCTAATGTACCAAAAGGAATTTACTTTGTTAAACTTGACAACGGTGAGCAAATTACGACTGAGAAAATTATAATAAATTGACTATAACAATAATTACGGTTGGTAACACTATGTTAGAATTTAGCAGGCTGTTATGGGTAACTTGACACAAATAACAAAGTTCAAACATTTTAGCGGTTTGACAATGACTGCAAGTAAAAGCCTGCCAAATCCAACATCGAACCGATATCTATGATATCTCCAAATATTTATTTAATATTTTTTTAAGCTGCCAAATTAAGTTTAACATATGGTGTTCCTCTTTTAACTACAGCCACAATGCGATTA
>JACREQ010000094.1 GCA_016218155.1 Bacteroidia bacterium | reverse complement strand
TTATAAATCATACGTTAATGGAATTCAATCATAAATCCCCAGAAGCTTCTATTACCAATAGAAATTATCTTCTATTACCAATAGAAACCTTTAAATAGTAAATATTGTAATTATATTCATGATAACCAGAGAAACTCTTAAAGAAGTAATAATTTCTCAGAGAGAATTCTTAAATAAATCGGAACAAGGAACTTTAAGGGAAAGGAAAGAAGAAATAAAAATTGAAGATTCTTTTGTTATAATAATTACCGGGATAAGAAGATGTGGAAAGAGCACATTTCTTAATCAAATATTAAAAAAACAGAAAAGGGGATATTATTTGGATCTTGAAGATCCCAGACTAGAAGGGTTTGAACTTTCAGATTTTAATAAAGTTGAAGCAATAATGAAAGAGATTTATGGGGATGGTGGAATTTACTTTTTTGATGAAATACAAAATATAAACAGATGGGAGAAATTTATAAGATACCTAACTGATAAAAAAGAAAGAATAATTATAACAGGTTCTAACACCTCTCTTTTAAGCAGGGAACTTGGTACAAAATTAACCGGAAGGCACCTACAAGTAGAGATGTTTCCTTTTTCTTTTGTAGAATTTCTTGATATGAAAGCAAAAGCACCATCAATTAAATCCTTTGAAGAATATTTATACAAAGGCGGTTTTCCAGAATATCTTAAAAAAGAAAACCCGTCAATTCTTCATCAATTACTATCTGATGTTGTGATGAAAGACATTGCAGTGAGGTTTGGTATAAAAAATACAAACATTCTGAATAAGATTGCTGTTTATTTAATTAGCAATGCCGGAAAAGAATTCTCACATAACTCTATAAAGAAAACCTTTGAAATCAAATCTGTACAAAGCGTCATTGATTATGTATCGTATTTTGAGAACGCATATCTAGTTTTTACTATACCCCGATTCAGTTATTCGTATAAGAAACAACAGGTGAACCCAAAGAAAGTTTATTCTATAGACAATGGGTTTTCTTATAATAACTCTGCTTCTTTTTCAAAAGACGTGGGAAAAATGTTGGAGAACGTTGTATTTTTAGGTCTGAGAAGGAAATTTAAGGATATTTTCTATTTTCAGGAAAAAAATGAATGTGATTTTGTCATAAAGGAAAAAGAGAAAGTAACAAGCGCAATTCAAGTCTGCTTTGATTTTAATGAAGAAACCAAAAACAGGGAAATAAGCGGCTTGATTTCTGCATTGAATGAATTTAAATTAAAAACAGGGCTTATTTTAACTTACAATCAAGACGATGAGTTTCTGATTGATGATAAAAAGATAATAGTCAAACCCGTGTGGAAATGGCTCCTCAAGAGTTAGTTTACTTTCTTTTTATGGGTATTGTAAAGTAAAATGTCGAACCTTTTCCTAATTTGCTTTCAAACCAGATTTTTCCTCCCATCGCTTCAACAGTCCCTTTGCAAATAGCCAATCCTAATCCGGTTCCTTGATATTTTCTGTACATTGTTTGTTCTGCTTGGAAAAATGGCTCAAATATTCTTTTCTGGCTTTCAGTATCGATAATTCTTGAAACAATATTTTTAACAACTGCTGGCACAATATCACTAGTAGCTTTAGCAGGGTCTACAATGATTACGATTGCGTATCTTGTAATAGCGGTAGAGATGTACAAGAACTATG
>JACREQ010000093.1 GCA_016218155.1 Bacteroidia bacterium | reverse complement strand
TCTGTGTTAGGTTGAGTGGTAGATGCATTGGGATAACTTTCAGGAGAAAGTTCAGTTGGCAAACTGTTTTTTTCTACACCATTGTAATTCTTATATCTATCAAGAATACCGAAATATGCTTGTTGGTCGTAATCACTTCCTCTATAAAAATGGTAGTCGTCGCTTGAAGGGTCATTCAGTGCATTTTGCAATGCAACAGAGCCTGGATATTTTAGTTCCATAGAATCAAGATAGGCTACATACCCTATCGGTGACAATGGATTGGAGCCTCTGAAAAATGAATTTTCGGATACATTTGAAAGTCCATCAAGTCCAACATCCTGAAATGGTCTGGAGTCAACCTGATTATCAAATGCGTTAACAACAGACTGAATAACCGGAACTCTTCCCCAGAATGTTGTGTCAACTAAAGCTACTGTTGACGTAGTTGGTAATCCGTTTTCAAATGATTTTCTACCATCGCGCAGAACATCTTCAGAAATGTCTCCAAGGTTAAAATAAAGATTACCTCCAGTGTGTAATGTATCGTAAACAAAAGGATCCATTAACCAAAATTCTACAAATTCGATATTAGCCGATTCAAAGTCGTTACTTTCAATCCTTCGCATTATACCACCCCAACGTTTTGTTGGGTTTAACAATTTGCCGTCAGTAGAGATATTTAAATAATCGTAATTATATGGACCTTTTTCTTCAGGGTAATATGCAAAGTTTAAAATCGGAATATATGATGGAACTCCGTTTTGTTGCTGTTTGTTAGGCCAAATTTCTTTTTCGTAAACTTCACGTGTAAGATGATTTTTTAAATCGTTACCAAGATTTGATGGAGTTACGCTACTTGAGCGATAAAATACAGAAGGATCAATAACGTACCATGCAGTTTTTGCACGGTTAAAACCAAATGAAAGATCATTTACGGCATTTCCTTCAGGAAAAAGCCCTGTCTGTCCTTGTGGGGTACTAGCCAGAACCCATGAGCCAACTGAGCGCAAATCAATTGATGATTTACTTCCCTCAAAATCATCAATATAAGAAATTCCTGTTTTTGCGATAGCTTTACTGTGACCAGGTATTAAGTGAGCAAATTCACCTGTTACCATAAAATTTGAAGGTGCTTTTGTTTCTAAAAACGGGAGTTTATCGACCAGTTTTGTTAAAAATCTTGATTCTGTTCTATATGTACCGTCAATGCCCCAAATTGTATTTGAAATAGGCTCATCGCCAATACCCACTTTTTGGGTAAGTGGTCTTTCTGTAAGATTAAGTATGGTACCACCAACACTAAAGTCTTTATTTACCTGATAATTTAAGTGCATTCCCATTAAGGTTTTGCTTTGTATATTAAATAAAGACTGACTTTCGAGCGATATTTTAATAGGCGTACCGGATTGTAATAATCCCTGATTAATAATTTTTACACGACCTAAAGTATAATCAACAGTATAATCCTGATTCTCAACTAAAATTTGACCACCTGCAGTAACCTTAACAGAACCCTGAGGAATGTTCATAGCATTTAAAGCAATATCTGAACCTGATGCAGATTTATAACTTCCTTTCATGAAGAATTTATTTTTTTCTGCAATCTGTCTTGCTTTACTTTGTGTAGAATCGTATAGTTCTTTATATGAATATTGCTCTGCTAGCGTTGCCTGTGTTGGGTCATTGGCTACCATTTTATCATATAAATAACTTCCAAATGGTTCTTTTACAGGAAAAATAACCCTTCCATTAGAAGAATTAATGGTTACTTTATCAATAAAGTCGAAACGATTATCTGAATAAGGGTCAAGCTGAGAATTCAATCTGTCGAGGTTAAGAACCTGAATAAGAGGTATACGATCCAGTACGCCAACCGGAACCCATGTAATGGCAGTACCGGTTTTATCGTTTTGGTACATAACATCCAATTTAAAATCTTCGCTATTAACCTGATATGCACCAATTGAGTAAATATTTTTCATCATCAAATCCCACATAGGGTTTTGAGGAGTGAGAGATGTTCCTTTAATAAGTTTTAAAATAAGTGCGTTTGGTGAAGCAATAGTATTTGAGAACTCACCAACCTTAAAATTCCTACCACCAACAGTATATTCGTAAGCTACGGCTAAAACCTCGTCGGAATTTAATGCTGAATTAAGAGAAATATATCCTAATGTAGGGTAAATAGTATATTCAGAAGGGCTAAGCATTCTCATTGACTCAGTTGCATTATAATCAGTTCCAGGTGTAAAAATTCCATTTAATGCACTTGTAACACTTGAAAGGGTTCTTATATCAGGATATGTGCCTTCAACATGGTTAAGTGAATTTATTGTATCTGCAGGATAAGGATATTGATAACCTGGAGTTAAAGAAACATTCTGGCTATAAATATTAGGTATTCCATCCGTTCCCATTCCTTCACCCAAATCGGTAAATGCAACAACATTTCGGGCATCAGTGTAGTTTCCACTTTTATTTGTTACCCAAACTTCTATCCTGCTGATATTTATCCCTGAATTAATAAGCGGAAGATTTGCTAAAAAGTTATCGTAGTTATCATAAAAATATTGTCCAAGAAAAAAGTGGCGATTTGCTTCATACTGGTCAGCGTAGACTTCAAAATTACTAATTTGGGCACCGCCCTGTACTTCAACAACCTGTGATTTTCCTTTTTGTTGCGAGAAAATATTTGTAACTGTTAATTTACCAAACTGCAATTCGGTTTTTATTCCAAACAAACTGTAACTACCATTAATCAGCGACCCTGTTAAAGGTAAGCTTACATTACCTGCTTCAATTTTTCGGATAATTTCATCGTCTTTACCTTCATAAGCAAGTTTCATTTTATTTTCAAATTCAAATGATGCTTCTGTATTGTAGCTGGTACTAAGTTTTAATTTGTCACCTATCTGACCGGTAACATTCATCTGAATTTTTTCCTGAAAATCAAAAGTTGTAACTTTTCTCTGTTTTACAGGCAACTGTGGGTTGTCAGTTCTTTGAGTATTAAGTCCAAAAATTAATTCTGCAGAACCTTGTGGTTTTATATCAATAGTGCTGCTTCCAAAAATAGTATTGAATATATCACCTGGTACTCTGATTTGTGGAACAAGAGGTTTTTGATTGTCAAAATTTTCACCTTTAAATCTCTGTCTCCAATAATTTCTTACTGCTCTGTTAAAGTCTTCTTTCTGATAATCCTCAAAAGACATTGATTCAGGACTTCTGTATTTTAAATTTCCAATATTTTCGTTGATTTGGTATTCATTGGTCTCTGGATCATATTCTGTATTGGTAGTAATGTTAGCCGGTTTGTGAAGATACATACCTGATTCGTAACCTTCATTTGTTCCCGATTTATTTCCCTGATCGTTAAATGGAAATGGAAGAATTACTGTTGTATCTTTTTTCCCTGTATCGGGTGGGGCAGAATATATTTCAGTATTTAACGGATTGTGCTTTTTTGTAACCGGACTTAGCATTACAAAAGGCCAAACTGAAGCCAAGGCTGCAAAAAAAACGATATTTATAAATACACTCTTCAATTCTTCTTAATAGATGTTTATAATTGCTTTAATGCCTGTTTTACAAGCTCTTCGGCAGACATTCCTGCTTTATCCAATAATAATTTATCAAGTGCTTTTTCCGAAACATTTCTGGCAAATCCTAACATTAACAGTGCAGATAACGCTTCTTCTCTCATTGTATTGTGTGCGCCTTTAAAAATTTCTTCCTGACCACCAACTTTTGCAATTTTATCGCGTAAATCAACAATAATTCTTTCTGCTGTTTTTTGACCTATCCCTTTTATGCCTTTAAGTAATAATATATTAGCGCCCATTATTGCTCTTTGAATCTCTTCTGCACTTAATGACGAAAGCATCATTCTTGCTGTATTTGGGCCGACTCCGCTAACAGAAATTAACTGACGGAATAATTCTCGTTCCTGTCTGGTACTAAACCCGAAAAAAAGCTGAGCATCTTCGCGAACAACGTGGTGAAGATATAAAAGACAATTATCGCTACCGTTTATTTTAGAATATGTGTTTAGTGAAATATTAATAATGTAGCCAATGCCAGTATTTTCAACTACTGCATAGGCTGGTGTAATTTCAGTAAGTTTTCCGCTAATATATTCGTACATAATACAAAGTTAGAAAGTCTAAAAAACTTGCTAAAGTAACAAAAAATTGTGGTTTAACATTATAAATGTAAAGTCTTATTGACAATTGCCATTATCCTGAACTACAAGTGGATTGGCAGTTAAATTGCGGTATTCAATTCGTTTTCTGAAAATATCGCATGCCATATAAAGTGCTTTTCTGAATGAATCTGGTGTAGCCAGATTTTTATCTACAATATCATATGCCGTACCGTGTGCAGGGGAAGTGCGTACAATTGGCAGACCTGCTGTAAAATTCACACCGTCATCAGAAGCTAATGACTTAAATGGAATTAGCCCTTGATCGTGATACATTGCAAGAACAGCATCGAATTTCATATAATTTCCAGAACTGAAAAAACCATCAGCCGGATAGGGTCCTAAAGCCATAATTTTTTCGTCGCGGGCAGTTTTTAGTGCCGGAATAATTTCAGTTTGTTCTTCATTTCCGATTAAACCGTTATCACCTGAATGAGGATTTAACCCAAGAACAGCAATTCTAGGGCGACGGATACCAAAATCTTCAATAAGTGAGCGATTTATTATTCTTAATTTTTCGATGATTTTTTTTGCACTTATGTTTTTAGAAACTTCTGAAATAGGTATATGACCGGTTACTACACCAATTTTCATTTTATCGCTTACCATAAACATTAAAACATTTTCGCTTTGCCATTTTTGCTGAAAATACTCGGTATGACCAGGAAATTTAAAATCTTTTGATTGTATGCTTTCTTTATTTATTGGTGCTGTAACAAGTACATCAATTTCTCCTTTTTGTAAATCGCTTACTGCTCGCTGAAGGGCATCGAAAGCTGCTTTACCACTTTCGGGTGTTGATTTTCCCGGATCTACTTTTACTTCTTCGTCGGTACAATTTATAATATTTGCTCTTTTAGGATTCGCTTCGCTTGCATTTCTAATTTGGTTAAAGCTGAAGTTCTCAATATTTAAAGCTTTACGATGATAAGATGCAACTTTTGAAGATCCGTATACTATTGGAGTACAGATTTCTGTGATTTTAACATCGCTTAAACATTTTATAATAATTTCGTATCCAATGCCATTAATATCGCCATGTGTAATGCCAACAACTATCTTTTTTTCGCTCATGATTAAAATTTAATAATAGTAAGAATATTCACAAAGATAGTAAGAAAAATGTGATAGGGAATTTGAAAATAATTTAAAATAAATTTCCGAAAATTTACAAAGTATAAGCCTTTGCAAACTTTCGGAAATAATAATTTTATAAAAAAAGAAAGTGTAATTTCTTACATAAATGTCATATTCCCGTAACCTCTGTCAGAAGAGAAAGTAATCTGAGGTTGGGAACCTGAAGAAACAAATACCTCAAAATATTTACCATCTGTTACTTTCATAGTAGTTCCTTCAACTTTTTTCTCTAAAGAAATAACTGTTACTGTAAATGATTTTTCAACACTGTCGGTGAAGTTTACTGAAACTTCTTTTTCGTTATAACTGATTGTTGCAGCAACTGCATTTTCTTGTACAGTACCATCCTGATTTGTTACAAATTGTTTGGTTACTTTTAATTCAGTTTTAGGTGTTGAAGAAACGACAGTTGAATCATTTGTTAAAGATTCAGTATTTGTTTCAGAATTACTGCAGGAAAAAAAGAAAGCTGCAGAGATTAACGTCAGAATAAAAAGATTTTTTTTCATATAAATTCTTATTTATTTGTTAGCGATTGTATTTGGTTTTCAAGTGATTTAATTTTTATTTCAGCATCCGATTTCTTTGCAAGTTCAATCTTCACAACTTGTTCAGGGGCATGATTTACAAATTTTTCGTTAGCTAATTTATTATTTACAGAAAGTAAGAAACCACGAAGATAATCAAGTTCTTGTTGTAATTTATTAATTTCATCTTCAATATTTAATTTTGTTCCAATAGGAATAAAATATTCTATAGTTTTAACATGAAATGTTGCAGAGTTTTCAATTTCTTCAGAAGTTTCAATTATGCTTTTTAAATTACAGAGTTTTGAGATTACAGAATTTAAATTTGTCTTATTTTCCTCACCATTTGATTTTAAATAAAGTTCAATAGCCTCTTTCATCGGAAATCCTCTTTCGGTGCGAATTGTACGAACATTTGCAGTAAGTTCTTTTAAATTCTCAAAATCATTTAAAAGTTGTTCATTATATTTTTCGCATTTTGGCATCTGAGTTATCATAATACTTTCACCGTTGTTACGGGTCTCAATTATTTGCCATATTTCTTCGGTAATAAATGGCATAAACGGGTGTAACAATTTTAAAAGTTTATCGAAAAATTCAATGCTCGATTTTAAAGTAGCTCCATCAATTGGTTGCTGATATGCAGGTTTAATAATTTCTAAATACCATGAAGAAAACTCGTCCCAGAATAGTTTGTATATTTCCATTAATGCTTCTGAGATGCGATATTTATTAAAATTATCGTCAACACTTTCTATGGCTTTATTTAAAACAGAGTTAAACCACTCTATTGCAATTTTTGAATGTTCAGGTTGTTCTGCTTTATCGTCAACTTCCCATTGATTAATTAATCGGAAAGCATTCCATATTTTATTTCCGAAATTTCTACCTTGTTCTGTAAGATTTTCGTCAAATGGCAAATCGTTTCCCGCAGGCGAACATAACAACATGCCAACACGAACACCATCAGCTCCGTATTTTTGCATTAATTCAATTGGGTCTGGAGAATTACCAAGTGATTTTGACATTTTTCTTCCCTGCTTATCACGAACAATACCTGTTAAATATACGTTACTGAAAGGTTTGTCGCCGATGTATTCATATCCTGCAATTATCATTCTGGCAACCCAAAAGAAAAGAATTTCAGGTGCAGTGATTAAATCGTTAGTTGGATAATAATATTTAATATCAGGATTATTAGGCTTATTTATTCCGTCAAAAACTGAGATTGGCCACAACCATGATGAGAACCAGGTATCAAGTACATCTTCGTCTTGTTTTAAATCTGATGCAGTTATTTCAGGATGTTTTGCTTTTGCTAATTTTAGTGCTGAATTAACATCTTCTGCAATTACAAATTCATGGCTATCTTTTATGTACCATGCCGGTATTCTATGCCCCCACCATAACTGACGACTAATGCACCAGTCTTTAACATTCTCCATCCAATGCTTGTATGTATTTTTAAACTTTGCAGGAATTAGCTGGATATTATCATTCATAACATTATCCAAAGCCGGAACTGAAAGATCTTTCATTTTCAGAAACCATTGTAATGAAAGTTTTGGTTCGATTACAGCATTGGTGCGCTCAGAGTAACCAAGCTTATTGTTATATTTTTCAACTTTTACAAGATTTCCAAGTTTTTCCAATTCTGGAACAATTAGTTTTTTTGCTTCAAAACGATCAACCCCTATATAGAATCCGGCTTTTTCGCTTAAAGTTCCGTCATCATTAAAAATATCAATTGTTTCTAAATTATATTTTATTCCAAGTTCATAGTCGTTGATATCGTGAGCAGGAGTAACTTTTAAAGCACCAGTACCAAATTCGCGATCAACATAACTGTCAAAGATTATAGGAACTGCTCTATTCACTAAAGGAATGATTACTTTTTTACCTTTTAAATGAGCATATCTTTCATCTTCGGGGTGAACACAAACAGCGGTATCTCCAAGTATAGTTTCCGGACGAGTTGTAGCTATTGTTATAAATTCTTCAGAATTTTCAATTTTATATCTAACAAAGTACAAATTAGATTGCTCTTCTTTGTAAATTACCTCTTCATCAGATACTGCTGTTTTAGCTTGTGGATCCCAGTTTACCATTCTAACTCCACGGTATATAAGTCCTTTGTTATATAGGTCAATAAAAACCTTTATAACACTTTCCGAAAGAGTTTTATCCATTGTAAAACTTGTGCGTTCCCAATCGCATGATGCACCAAGCTTTTTAAGTTGTTCTAAAATTATACCTCCATGTTTTTCTTTCCATTCCCATGCATGTTTTAGAAATTCTTCTCTTGTAAGTGAATTTTTGTCAATTCCCTGATCTTTTAATTTTGCTACAACTTTTGCCTCAGTAGCAATAGATGCATGGTCGGTTCCGGGAACCCAGCAAGCATTCTTACCGAGCATTCTGGCACGACGAATAAGAACATCCTGTAAGGTATTGTTAAGCATGTGACCCATATGAAGAACGCCGGTAACATTTGGCGGAGGGATTACAATTGTGTAAGCTTCACGATTATCTGGTGTTGAACGGAAAAAACCATTTTGCATCCAATATGAATACCATTTGTCCTCTGTTAGCGCAGGATTATATTTTGCAGGAATTTCTTTCATCTCAATTCTTTTTCTATGGTTGCAAAAATATAAATTTTCTTTCGGATAAAAAGATTGTTTGTCATTTTACACATTAATATATAGTAACTAATGTTTCTAAGTTCCAAACATGCTTAGTAATGATAAAAATTAAAGATATTTAAGAATTGCATATCTCAATATATCAGCTAATAAGAATTAAGGTATGTTTCTTGTATAAAAAAGAAGCAACTAAAATTTCATTATTTCGTCTTAAATACTGTAACTTCGCACGAGTTTATGTTCAATTAAAAATATAAAGTTATGAGATCAATTATTTTGATTTTTCTTTTTGCAGTTATTTCTACAGGAGTAACTTTTTCTCAGACAATGACACATAAGGATAGTCTAAAAGCAGCTAAAAATGCAGCTTTTTTAATGTTTGAAAAGACAACGCATGATTTTGGCACAATTCCATATAATGGTGATGGTAGTGTTGATTTTAAATTTAAGAATACAGGAAAAAATCCTTTAATTATAAGTAACTGTCAGGCTTCATGCGGATGTACTGTTCCTGATTGGCCAAAAGATCCGATAGTTAAAAATGGAACCGGAGCTATAAAAGTAAAATATAATACTACACGTGTTGGTCCTTTTCAGAAAACCGTAACTGTAACTTCAAACTCTTCAAATTCTCCAATCGTCATTACAATAAAAGGTACTGTAGAAAAAGCTATAGAAGAAAAAACAGTTCCTACAAAAGACGAAACTGTTCCAAGTATTAATAAAGTTAACGAACAGCATTAAAAAATTTAATTTATGCTTACTATTTCCGAAAAGGGGAAGCTTATGCCTGCTTCGCCTATACGTAAATTAGTTCCATTTGCAGAAGAGGCAAAATCACGTGGAACTAAGGTATATCATTTAAATATTGGTCAACCTGATATTAAAACTCCTGAATGTGCTTTAGATGCAGTTCGAAATGCTGATTTAAAAGTTATAGAATACAGCCATTCTGCAGGATTTATATCTTATCGTAAAAAACTGGCAAAGTATTATCAGGGGGTTGGTATTAATATTACCGAGAATGAGATAATAGTGACCAATGGAGGAAGCGAAGCAATACTTTTTGCATTAATGGTTTGTGTTAATCCTGGTGAAGAAATAATTATCCCTGAGCCTTATTATGCAAATTATAATGGGTTTGCAATAACTGCCGGGGTTGTGGTTAAACCAATAGTTTCTTCAATAAAAAAAGATTTTGCTTTACCGGCTATTGAAGATTTTGAGAAAATTATTACTCCCAAAACAAAAGCAATAATGTTATGCAATCCAAATAATCCAACAGGTTATTTGTATTCAAAAGAGGAACTCGAAAAATTAGCAGTACTTGTAAAAAAATACAACTTGTATCTTTTTGCCGATGAGGTTTACAGAGAATTCTGTTATGATGGTGAAACACATTTTTCTGCAATGAACCTAAAAGGGCTGGAGCAAAATGTAGTTTTGTTAGATAGTGTTTCTAAACGTTATAGCATGTGCGGTGTAAGAATAGGAGTAATGATAAGTCATAATTGTGAAGTAATGCGTGCGGCTTTGAATTTTGCTCAGGCAAGATTGTGTCCGCCAAGTTATGGACAAATTGCTGCCGAAGCTGCTATTGAAACTCCAAAAGAATATTTTACCGAAGTATACAATGAATATATTGAACGACGTAATTTTATGGTTGGTGAATTAAATAAAATGCCTGGAGTTTATTGTCCATTGCCCAAAGGTGCGTTTTATGCTGTTGCTTCTTTTCCTATTGATGATGCAGATAAGTTTTGTGAGTGGTTATTAACCAGTTTTAGCTATAAAGGACAAACTGTTATGATGGCACCTGCTAGTGGATTTTATTCAAATCCTTCAATGGGGAAAAATGAATGTCGCTTAGCTTATGTTTTAAATATTGAAGATTTACGAAACTCAATGGAAGTACTTGCTCAGGCATTAAAGGTATATCCGGGAAGAACAGTTGGTAATCTCCAATTTGCTACTGAGAAGTAAGAATTATTTTGAAATTTTGTAAGAATAAAACATTTGTATATCTTCGCAACCCTTATAAATTGATGCCCGGATGGCGGAATTGGTAGACGCGCTGGTCTCAAACACCAGTGAGGTCATACTCGTGCCGGTTCGACCCCGGCTCCGGGTACTCCGAAAAATCGAAAAAGCCAGATTTACTGAGAAGTATATTTGGCTTTTTTAGTTGGGGGGATAAATAGGGGGATAACTTTTGAAAATAAATTAAAATAATAGCTTGTTTACGATTTGCTGAAGTAAAACTATTTGCCAATAAATTTGGGCACTGTTGATATCTTATTATGCTAATAGACAATGACTTTAAGTTATAAACACTATTTAGTTCATTTCTTTCAATAAGGAAGTGAATGGGAATAGATCCTCTTACTTATATTTGCCCTACCAATAATTGACCTGAACACAATCGCTTTAAATTGAGCACCTTAAAAGAAATAACTGTTGAGGTTACACAGAAGTGTAATTCTAATTGTATTTTCTGCTCATCACTAAGTAAAAGTGATAGTATACATGAAATACCATTATCAAAACTGAAGGAGATTTCAACTTTTTCTAAGAACAATGGTGCATCAAATATCAATATTTCAGGCGGAGAACCATTGCTTTATAATGACCTGACATTGTTTCTTAAATTTAATAAGGAAAATGAATTGAACTCAGTTGTATATACTTCGGGTAATGCTGATTTTGATTCCTTTTTTAGTGATCTAAAAGCAAAAAAAATTGGACAGTCAGACCTATCTTTTGTTTTCAACTATCAATCGATTGATTGTGAAATATTTAACACGTTAACAAATACCAGTGATTGTTTTTCACTAGAAAACATCAATAAAAATATTTTGAAGTGTTTACAAGAGGGCTTCAGAGTGGAGGTTCATATTGTTCCAAACGCCTTAAACATAGGAACAATATATAAAACCTGTAAATTTCTTAAAACAATTGGAATCTCTCAAGTTAGCTTACTTCGTATTGTTTATCAAGGTAGGGCAGCTGAAAATAAAAACATTCTTAATTTCACAAAAGAACATATGTTGCCTAATGTTATAGAAAACATAAAAAATGATATTTGTGACGATAAGTTTTCATTAAGAGTAGGTATTCCATATAGTAGTTTACTTTTACTTAAAACCCCCTGTTATGCTGGAACTGGTAAGCTAATTATAAAATATGATGGAAAAGTTTTTCCTTGCGAAGCCTTTAAAGAATCTCCCAATAATGAAAGTTATATCTTGGGTGATATTTATATTGAAACCTTACAAGAAATCTGGCACAAGGAAAACATGAAGCTTATCGAATTAAAAAAGAGCATTAAAGAATCATCCTGTGAATCATGTCCTGCGCAACTTCTTTACGAAAATGTGTAAAGAAAAAGTAATTGTAGAAAAGCCATACGAAGGTATACAGAACATTCAAGAGATCTGTGGAAAATATACCAAAATTGAAGATCAATTAAAGATTTTTCTTTTTGAAAAAACTATTATTGACATAAAGGATTTCATAGATCACGAAGAATTCAGAAAAGACGCTAAAAAAGTTAAAGCACTTTGGAAAGATATCCTTATTGATTGTCTAACTGTATTAAAATTAAACGATTTAAGGGAGAAGATTTCTTATAAGACAAGTGAAAGCAACTTTTCTCTAAATACGATAAAAAGTGTTAGATTATTTAGCTCTTATGGAATTGACGAATTAGACAAATACATAGATGATTTTGTTGAATTTGAATCAATTCTTTATGGTTCTGATGCTAATTACAGAGACCATGTTAATCATGTGATTTATGTATGGTTAATTGGGCTTAACATATTATTAGAAAAGAATAATTATTTAAAATTCAATCAGGACGATTTGCTCTTTGTTGTTGACAAATTCTATTCTGGAGAATTAGTTAACTTTGATACAGAAAAAAAACAAGTAAATTTCAAAGAAAGCTTTCAAGAAATACTAAAGAAACCTGAGAATAAGAAAAGCTTTTTCTGTACTAAAAGTGAATTCTTTTCAATTTGGTCAATTACAGCATTGTGTCATGATTTAGGTTACCCACTCGAAAAGGCAAAAAACATTAATCTAAATTTAAAAAAGATATTGAGTCATTTTGGAAACCTTGACATTAAAGAGTTTTCTTATAATTTCAATATCATTAATAACTTTTTAGTAGAAAAATTTTTAAATATTGTCTCATCTAAGATTAGGCGAGAAGGAGGGCCAACCCCTGAAGACCTCACGAATAACCATATTGGGCAAACAATTGTTCAGTCAAAATATAGAGATAAAATATCCAAATCCCTAGAAGATCATAAGCATGGTGTATTAAGTGGATTATTGTTATACAAAACACTTACATATTTTTTAGAAACGGATTTTTCATATTCCAATGAATTAATGAGCTATGAAGACTCTAGGCAGTTTCTTATTAGAAGAGAAGTTTTAAGAGCAATTACTAGCCATACTTGCCCAAAATTGTATCATTTGGATATTAGAAACATTTCTTTTTTACTGATTTTGGCGGATGAATTACAAGAATGGGATAGGCCGAGTTTCGATGATATGCGAAACAGAATTAGTAAAACCGGAAAGTATAATATTTCTATAGACGAGATTAAATTTGATAATGATGAAGATGTCGTTTTAAGAGTCTTGTTCCAAGTAGATAATGATGAAGATTTCAAAAAGGATAGTTCTGAATATACAAAAAGAATAAAGCATAAATTTCGATTTTTCCAACATATTTTACGAAGTGCTAAAGATGATGCTAAAAGAAATTTCACTTTTAGATGGAAATACAAAATTAAGTTTGAAAATGAAAGCTTTGTTTATAGATTTAGATTTGACTCTAAAAAGGATTCTTTTGAACAAATAAAGTCTACAAACTATAAGCTCGACTCAAATAATGTAATAATTGGGGCGCATGCAGATTTTGACATATACAATTAGATTTGTTAGATATTATTATTTTTAAGAAATTGAAAAAGTGAAAGTGATGGAAATGCATAAAAGTTCTGTCAAAACTGAAATAAAATTCATTCATAATACCCCTAAAAATAAACTTCAAATTAATTCCAGAATTAGTATTCTTCTATCTTCTGTGGTTGTAACAAACTATGAAAAATGCAGTAAACTATGTGAAATTGGTTGCAAAAACTATAATTTAAAATATTCTTGTCCACCATTAAGCCCTTCATTTCAGAAAATTTCTGCCGGATTTAATTACATAGTGGTAAACTCAGTCATTGTCCAAATGAATACATTAAGGAAACAATATAATTCAGTGCGGATTGCAAATGCAGTCTCTAAAAGTATTCAAAAAAAAGTTTTTGATAATTTACGTGACAATTCATCTAATAAAGAAGAAATAAAAATACTAGCAAACGGTTCGTGTCGGTTATGTAAAACTTGCAACTTAAAAAAAGATGTTGGATGTAAGTATCCAAACAAAATGAGTCCTAGTTTGGAGGCAACAGGTGTCGATGTAAATTCTTTAATGAGAACTGCATTTGGATTGGAATTGCAGTGGTACTCAAAGCGTTTATTTCCAAACTATCAATGTGTCGTGGGTGGTGTACTAACTAATGATCCGAATAAAATTCAAACGGAGCTTTACAATTATTACTCACTTTTTTACATAAGTTAACTATTTATACTTTTGGGTAATTGAAAAGCAGGATTAACTGTTAATGAGGTAATTAATTGGTTTAAATCATAAATTAGAATTTTTTTGATATTATTCAATTCAACAAATACATTACGATGGCATTTTCTAAATTTTACCTTGTGGCAAAAAGAACAATTTGCAGAATAATCACATGAAATATCTAAATTCATATGGTTTGTTGACCAAATTATTCATTCTCTTTATTGTTGTGGCTAATACTTTTGCATATCCCAACGTTACCGGCAACCTATCATATAAAGCATCATGATTCCAATTCATTTTTGTTAAGCCCATAATTGCAAGACAATTTTGGTTCCATCCGCCTTCACCAGCAAATCGTTTTATAGTTAATGGAGATGGAATGTTTTTTCCTTCTTTAAAAAACCTCTCATTACCAAGAAAAACATTTCCTTGTGTCCAAAGCATAACTTCATTAGCTCCGGTTGAAACATAAGTACCTCTTTCAATTGGGCCTCTATCAACAACGGTTTTGCCTGTATCATTTATATAATTTATACCTCTCCAATTTGAATGATCAACAATTTGCAGAAGTTCAAGTTTTATATTACTTGGAATTGCATCAAATGCACCGTCAATTTCATTTTTTGAAAAATAACTTGTTTTATGGACTATTAATTTTTTAGGTGCTCTACCAGAGTGTCTTTTCTGGTATAAACTTAAACTTTTTGACATTACTTTTCTCATTTCTGCTCTGGTCAGGAATGGGTTATCCCCAACCCTAAAATCTATTTCTCCAGCATCATAAGCGATAAATTCTAGTCCAGTTCCATCAGAATCAAATACCTGACTACAACAAGTAGTAAAATCAAACTGTTCTGTTTGGGGATTATATCGACTTGAATAACTTAAACCGATAAATGCAGTTTCCTCATCTAAGAAACCAAGTTTCCAAGGCACACCACCTGCTTTAACGTAAAGAGCAATACTTAAACGCCACATTACGCTGCATCTACATTTATAGTTAATGACTTTACTTTCTCTTAATATTTGTGTTGGAATATTTAGGATTGCAGTTTTTGCTTTTAAAAAGTCATGAAGATCAAATCCAGTTTCGATATCCTCAAATCCTTCTCGCCATTGTTCTGGCAAATAAACAAAAAGAACATCAAAGTCCTGTTTCCTTTGAGCCATACTATTTATTGCATTGCTTAACTCTTGGCTTAAAACTATATATGATTTGTTTGTTGTATTTTGAAGTTTTAAACCATCAATTTGTATAGATTGTTTTTCGTCAAGTAGTTCGAGTTTAGTTTTAAATATATGCTCAAAACTTTTAAAAACTGGTAAATACTTTATTCTTTCTTGTGGATTATGACTTTTACTTAATTCGGAAAATAAATTATTAACAATGTGGAAACAATTATAAGGGCATATAACTCCTATTCTAATCTTATCAATTGGAGCTAGCTTCTGACTGTATGGGCCAAATTCAACAAGTCCCCTAAGGGGATGAATATGATAAGGATTTGAAGTAAATGCCTCAAACATTAACCTTGGTTCATCTATTTTATTTAATCCTGGAAATTCCATTTAAATTGTTCTTGAGAATGCAGATTCACGTTTTAATTTATAATTAGCATTAAAGCCTTTTAATTCATTTCCAAATGCAGAAATATTTATTTCCTTTTTGTCTAAAAAGATTAAATCAAGCCATACATCAAGTATGTTAGAATATTTATTGTTAAACCACTTTGCTGTACATTCCTTTATAAATGGAGCAATTTTTAGTCGTTCTAATTGATTGTCTGTTTTGCTTGCAAGCGTTGTAGGGGATATTACCAAGAATGAGGTAGAAAATTTCTTTTGCAAACAAATTTCAATCGCATGTATCCACTTAATACTTGTTTTGGGTATTATTCCTGTTAATGGAGTCTCTAAAACCTTTTTTAATGGTTCAAAAAATGGATCATTTATCATTTTGGGATCAGGTATAACCAAATATCGATTTCTTCTTTTTATGTCTATTAGAGGTTTGTTGTTAGTAAGTGCTTTTAATAAACCATATGTTAACAACCCTTTCAATGTTGAATCATCATAATTTATTGTTGATTCAGGTATTTGAAATATATCTTTTTCAGTTTGTCCATAAGTAGAAAACACTTTTTCAAATTCATCGTCAGAACCAAATCCAACAATACCAGATTGCTTTCTAATAGCGATAAGGTCTGCTTTGCTTTTGTGTATTAGTTCTTTAATTTCTTTTGTGTTTCCTGCATCACATTTTATTAATCGTGCAGTTGAAGGTAATTCTTCAATTTCAATTCCATTAAATCTAATTACAGGATATTTAGTTCCTTTATCGGGTAGCTTAATATTTGTACGCTTGAAATAATTTGTATTAAGTTTTGAAATATCTTCTACTGGCAAATCTGAAATCCCTTTTACAATTTCAGCCCAAGCAGAGTCAAATGTTTCAATTTCTACAAACTCTGCCTGTATTTTTTTACTTTTAGCTTTGTCAATAAATTCAACAACTTCTTTTAATGGATTAGAACCAGTTCTTATAAACCAAAATATACCATTTGGAAAGCTAGTGCTTTGATCTAATGCTTTATTGAAAATTTCCATCACAGATTCATCTCTACCGCTATATCCCATAACTGCTAATCCATTAGAAATACAAGAATGAAATAGAATGTCTCTAAGTTGAAAGTCTTGTTGTTTTAATTCCTCTGATGTGTTTTTTAATTTTTCAGAAAAATAATCTCCATGAATTTTAGTAATAAATGGTCGAAGATTTGAATGATATTTTTGAATTGCTGTTAGGGTATTATCAATAGAAGCAACGAAAAATTTATCCATTGTTTTTAACTGGTCGATGGCAGCATTTTCAAAAGCTTTATCAAAATTTGTTGTAAATACTAATTTAATAAACTCATTCTTCATTAAGACACCAATTACCTTATGCCCAAAACTATTTTGCATTCCTTGAAGTTGTTGCATTAAGTAATCGCTTCTATCTCTAGCAGAGGGGTATGCTTTTTCAAAATAAATAGAATATTCTTTTATAGAATTTTCTTTAGGATATTCATTTTTGCTATTAAAATAAGATTGGATCTGATTTCTAATTGCAGGATTACTCAGGTTGTTAAATAAAGAAATTTGGTAACCTTCTTCAGAGCAATATATCTTGCGTTTAAACTCCCATACCAGTTCACTTGCTGTTGGTATACCTGCAGAAGCAGAGGTGCCTGCACCGAAAAACCAAGCTAATGATTTTGCTCGTAATGGGTATAATCTTATGAATTCTGAAAGTTGCATTTTATACTATTAGTTTCATGTTTTAATTCCTTTAATTTCTAAATTGTAAGTTAAATCTGTATTTTCTTTATTTTATAATGTTATAATGATTAATAAAAGAATGTAGTTTACACCAAAACAGAATTTTGTATTGGTAAATATCGCAAGAAATTTTAAACAAAAAAAATCATGTCTTATGAGAATTGTTATTTCTAGAAAAAAGTTACCCAATACTTAATTTAGAGATATAAAAAATTGCTGAGAAATAATTTTTAATAGGGAATTCGATTTGTTAATTATTCATTTTTTGTTTTGTTCTTCTGTAAAAGTCCAACTATAAGTCCTACAATGCCACCAACAGCTCCACTTATATAAATTTTTTGAATAATTGGTTCTAAAATAGCATAACTAAAAATCTTAAAAAGGGCATCATCATCAGCAGAGTTACTCAAAGGATTTAGAAATTTTAAAGAAATATACTCATTTACAAAAGGAACTTTTCCAAAAATGAAAAATCCAACTACAAGTCCTATGATTACGAATAATAAAGTAAAGCTTATTACATGAAAGGTTTTGCTGCTTGAAATAAAACCTAATATGATAGCAATTAAAGTAATTCCAACGATAATGATTAAGCTAATTGTATTTTTGTTATAAGAATCTTTTTGTAAATCATTGTCATTTTCAATGATTGGTGTTGATTTTGATAGAAATTCGCTGGAAACATAACCTTGTTTTCCATAATAATTTATCAAATACCAATCATCAGTTGTTTTTTCGATTAATTCAACCTCATCCCCATAACTTAGTTCAAAGACTTTGTTACATTCTTTTTTTGGGCAATCTCTAATGTTAAGAGTAGCAGATGTTACTTTATATTTTTCTTGCCCAATAACATTTGTAAAAAGTGATAACAAAGTGACAAATAAAACAAATAGTTTTTTCATAACAATTAGCCTTTACTACAAAAAGAGGGCGTGGAACAGAAACAATATTTGTTGTAGAGGGACTGGTATCCCGACCTTACAAATAAGTTCAGCCCACGCCTTTGACGTGAGCATTACTTATTATTTCTGTAAGGTCAAAAAATTACCAGTTTTCTACAACCGAAATAAATAAGAGATGCTTTGTTATTTAGTTTCTATTTGTCCTTTTTTGTTTTCTATATTTTCGAATTTTTAGTTAAACCTTTACAAAAATCTATTTCAGAAATTTGCAATGGTAAATATCGAAAGAATTTTCATATCAAAAAAATTTTCCAGAAACATTACAAAAACAGGGTATTCTTTTATATTTTAAATTATTGCATGGTCTAAACTCGGGTAACAGAATATTATAACGGTAAGATGGTCATAAATGGTAAAAATGACTTGGAAATTATTATGTTATTTATGGGCAACCCAAGTCAAAAGTTTAATGTTGCATGACTTATGATTATAGGCAATTGATGTGTAAATAAAATTTAAGAATTAATATGACCGAAGATGCTTGGAAATTTTTTTCCAACACTTACCACAGATAGGTTAAAAATCATTGCGGAAAAAGAAAATAGAATTGTTATTTTAATTTAGAAATTTAAAAGTAAATTCCAGTATTTGAAAAAACATCATTATTAATTTAAATCCAATATTTTTAGTCTCTGTGTATAATTAGTAAATTTGTTAGAAAATTTATAAAAAGTATAATTGTAAATGTTAAAAAAAGATGAAATATGGGAGGTGTTTAATGGAGTAAGTGATTTGGACACGTTTCAAAACAAATTACTAGAACCAATTTACCTTAAACAGCAAGTTCCAGATGACATTAAAACTGAAATTAAGCTTGTAGATAAATTGCTGAAACATAGTTATTTTGAGTATCAATTCATTGATCTTGCATTAACTCAAGCAATTTTTGCTCTTGAAAAATGTATGAGAATAAGATATAAAGAAATTAATAACAAATCATCTAAGAGTATTCTTTTTGTAGCCTTAATTGATTGGTTTTTTGAAAATAACTATTTTGAAATTTGGAATAAAGATATCTTAACCATCTTACGTACTATTAGAAATGGGAAATTACATGGAGAAAAGAAAACTATTGGGGGTGTCGCATTTATACATAAAGTATATTCTGTTATATACTTGATTAACGATTTGTATGAAAACCCAACATTAAGAAAAACTCGCATTCTGGGAAGTACAGACTTGCAATCAAATTTGAATGAATTACTTGTTGAAGGAGGTGTTTTGTCATATAATAACAAGAGAATTATTTTTTTTAAAGCAGATTTAGTCTTTTTTAATAATAAAACAATTCCAAACACGATTAATCTTGTTGTTTGGTCAATCTTCGATTTAACAACGTTCAAACAAGAGAAACAAATTATTCCTTATTCTTTTGAAATATCAAACTGGAAATTTCAAATTGAATCATTTTCTGGGCTAAATATTTCAGATAATACAGAAATAATTGTTTCAAAAATTAAAAATGAAAACGATGTGAATAAATTCACTAAATGGAGAAGTGAGTTTCAATCTTTGCCAAATTTCACATTACTTTTTCATTGTACATTTGATCTAGATGATTATTTTTATTCTGCTCTGAAAAAATTTCATCAATTAAATTAACTTTTATAATATATGAAGAATCTACTAAAACTTCATGAAGTTGTTGTTCTATTAAATCAGCCGGATAAAACAGCCACCTTTCAGACCATTGCTGATGAGGTAGAGAAAAGAAACTTATTTCCCAACAGAAAAGGTGGAATCACTTTAGCTAAACAAATAAAATTAAGGACAGCCATTAAATCTAGTAAATACAAACAGTTGTTTGAGTATATAAAACCCGACACAATCAAATTGAAATAACATCATGTTTTCTTTTGAGGTGAAGAAATGTCTATTAATTGCAAGAACATAGATAATATTATTCTGAAAGCATCCCCAATTTGTGACCACTTGGTATTAATAACACCAAAGCCAAAACACAAAAATTAATATCACATTATTTGAAATGTTAATGACCTGAAAAAATCGAGTTGACCCTTTTATTAATTCAAAGATTAAAATTGATTAAAACAATTGTAGTTGTTTGAATTTTGAAAATCTGAAATGAGATATAACTTGAAATAATTATGTGTTGTGTATAATAGAAAATCAGGAGCGTAAATGAAACCTGAAAGGTTGAATGCGTGCTCCTGATTTTCTATTATACATATCCCTTTTTAAGGAATTCTTTAAGAATAATATCTTTCTAATTTTTATAAGACTCACCCACAATAAACACCGTTCCCGGAATTAGCCCTGAAATTGAATCACCATTATTATATTTTGAATTAGCTTTTTCAAATTGAGATTTTATTCTGTTTCTTGCCTTGGGAGAGAATGAAGTATTTTTTAATCCGAAAAGAAGTTCATTATCATTACAACAAATTCCCCTGAAAAAACAGTAATTTTTAAAGTCTTTTGCTGTGCATTTTTTTAAGTCAAATACAGGTTGGTTAATATATGTTATTTCACAATAAAATTGACGAATCCAAAAATCTATTAAACTATTCCAGTTTCTGAAAACATCCTGTACAGTCATGCGATGTATAAGTGGATGTTGGTAGAAAAGACGTGCTTCAAATCTCAGAATATTAAACCTCTCTTGAAGATTTTTATTGTAAACTCTTTTCCCATATTGGCGTTCATTGAGTTTGTCATAGATTATCAAAGTATATTGTGTCCCTTTCCGATAGATCGCATTAGGATAAGTAACAGATTGGAGATACTTATGACCTGCAATAAATGGAAAAACAGAGCTACTGTGTTCAGGCATTTTTATATTTGCTCCTATTTCGATTTTAATTACATCAGCATTCAGAATAAAAGATAGTTTCAGATTCAAACAGTTTGCCAATCGAAAAACAGACTCCTTAAATTGTTGTAAGTTCAGGTCTAACAATGATTTTGCCCCAAACCATAGTTTCCTTGCGTTGAATGTGATTCTTATGTATCCCTTGTGCTCCTTTTTCAAACAAACACTAATAGGGTTTTTATTTCCAACAGGATAAATATTGAATTTTATTGTATTAGCATCTATAGTTGCAACAAAAGAATATAGAGCCAGAAGCCTATCATAATCAGCTTCTGGCAGGAGATTAGAACGAATGGAAATGCGATCAATCATAATGATGAGTCAGTAATGAAAGCTACCGCTTTATCTAAATTAATTTCCGTAGAGTAATAGAATCGTTTTTTATTGCTATTTAAAGCTTTTTGAAGATCATCACCCCTATTAAAGACTTCCCAACAACTATAATATTCATCATTTCCAAGTTTGTACTTTATAAGAAATCCCTCTTTTACTAATTTTTTAAGTTGTCTTTGATCAATGTTATAAGCTAGGGCAACTTCTTTACTTGTAAGTAACATTATTTTACCTTTAATGAAGGGTAAAATTTTCTGAAATTCATCATGAAAAATATCACGAATTTCTTTGAGCAATTGCTCATTTTTTTTTCTTTCCATTTTAAAAAATTTTAATAATTAATACTACAATTTCAATTTTACAATCGGTAGTTCTGGAGTAACCAGAATATTCCTTATAACCAGAGATATTTTATTGTTCTAGCTTATTTTCATATTGAAAATTAATTTCACGTTTATATTTTATTGTATTTACTGCCTTTACAGCTTTCATTACTTGTGTGCGCTCAAAGAAAACCCTTGAACCAATGCGATGTTTTATAAGAATCCCCATTTTTGCCCATTTAAGGACAGTAGGCTTAGACACCTTTAATTCTGCCGCAACCTCCTTACTAGACAGATAATATACATTTTGTTGTAACAAAGGCACAATTACCTGCAATTGCAATTTAACAGATTCAGAAATCATGTCCTGAAATTCTTGTAAAGTAATTTCTCTTAGTATAACATTTTTCATTTTCTTGTTTTTTATAATTATTCAACCAGTGACTTTTATAATCCAAAAACAGAGTTTTGTCTGTTTTTAATCATTTTTATATACTTATAGCAGAAAATGAAAAAAACTGTCACGAGAATGACAGTAGAAACTTGGTTAATAAAATTTTTTCCTGTGGGTGTGTTCAGAGACTTATCTCTGTTGAAAAGATTTAAAAGTAATTATTTAAAAAATGGAGAGTCCATTAATAATTTTGCATTTTCTTCGGAATTAATTCTTATATATCGTAAAAAATTTCGCTCTGTTTTATGTCCAGTAATTTTCATCAATTTGTATGAGAGGTCTGGTGATGATTTATAAGCATTGGTTGCAAAGCTTCTTCTTGCTGTATGAGTACAGATCAGTTCCCACTTTTTGAGTATTTCTTTAGTCCTTTCATTATTTCTTGTCTTGTAAATAGTTATATTTTCATTAATTTCAGCTAACTTTCCTAGTTCCTTCAAATATGAGTTCATTTTTTGATTGGAAATATGGTTAGGTATATTGTAATTGTATTTTTGTAATATGTTTACAATAATAGATTTTAATGGTATTACTACAACCTGATTTGTTTTTTGTGTTTTAATTTGTAAGACATAATTATTTCCATCCTTTTTAATGTTGTTTTCATCAATCTGTGTAAAATCAGAAAACCTTAGTCCAGTATAACAGCCGATCAAAAACAAATCTCTAATACGGTCAAGCCTTTTATTGTTGTTTAAATTCAAATTTTGTATTCTTGTTAATTCTTCTTCATTTAAATAAATCATATCAGGTTCTTCATACGGTACTTTGAATCCTTTATATTCAAGATTATTCGTGTATTTTCTTTCTACAGCTTTATTCAGTATTGCTTTAATCACTGACACGTGTTTTCCAACTGAATTTGGAGCAAATGGTGTGTTATCATTAAGGTATTTCATGAATTTGTCATAGAAAATGAAATCTATATCTTCAAAGTGGTATTCCTTTCTTTCTTCTTTGCAAAAACGAAGAACATGATTTAAAGTACACCTATAATTCTTTAGTGTCCTTGGACTTTGCTTTTGGTCTTTCCCTTGGGCAATAACATTTTCAAAGAACCTAAACAATGTAATACCATTATTTTCCTTGTTCTCACCTAATGTTTTTGGTAATTCATCTTTTAATTTATCCGGTGTTGCTTTTATTCCTTTTCTTTTTAGTCGAATATGAGTTTCTCTAATAGCATGGTCGAGTTGATCCAATCTTGCATTTAATTCTGTGCCTTCTGGAAAACTACTTGTTGTTCTTGCTCTATTTTTCTCTTTATTCCAGTATTTTGGATGTATTTTTTCTCCTGTGGATAATTTTAATCTTTTATAACTTTTGCACTTTGTTGAATATTCATTTTCATAATACCCAAAAGTATAGACCAAGTAGATCAATGTTTGCCTATTTTCATTGGGTTGTTTGAAAAAAAGAGACTTCTGCCATAGACTAAATATTTTAAATTCAGTGGCTAAAATCCAATCTTTTTTTGGAATAAAAAAATAGGGGACGACTCGGGGGATAAATTATTTTTTCGTCTTTTTCTCTTATTTGTCTTCGATGACTTTTTACAGTTTCAAAATTTTTTACCATTGAGACAAACTTTAAGCATAAGATATACTTATGTTGCTAATAATAAGGTAATTCCGGCTCCGGGTACAGATTAAGAACAGTAAGCCTTGAAGTTTAATTACTCTCAAGGCTTTTTGTTTTTATTGCATAAACACTTATTTTAATTTAGAGCCATCAAAATAAAAAACACCATAAGTTCCCTGTCCATCTCTTACAACATCTAAAGGATATTTCTCATCTCCCTGAATAGGGGAATAATCTTTAATATATGTTTCTCCGAATTTTCCAAGACCAATATGATCCTTTATTAAAACTCCTCCGGCAAATCTGTATGTACCATCTTTATCTTTGAAAGCAAAATAAAATACATGGTTACCCATTTTGCAAGTTGCTATATTTGTGTTGGCATCAACTAAAGTTCTAAAATCATCTACACCATCGGCTTTATCAAAAGTTAGTTTTAAAACCTCAGTAATGCCATATTTTTGTTTTATCAGAGCTGTAATTTTAGCTGTTGAATTTTCAGGGTTCTGATATCCAGGATTATTTCCTTTAGAGAAACATGAAGGAAGAGGAAGTTTAGAAGCTTCGATAGCAGCATTTTTGCTTACATTTTTTAAACCGTTTGCTCTAGCATTTTCGCTGGCTTTTTTGCATTGTTCATACCATTTTTCCTGAGTTTCTACAGTTGAACCAGAATAATCAATATATAAATCACCTAATGACTGTAATCCGGTTATCTCAGCATTACTTTCGTTATATTCAGAATAAACTTTAATTGCAAAATGAGATTTTTTACCAAGTTCTAAATCAGATTTAGCAAACGACCAATAAAGTGCTTCCCAATCAGAATAAATAGTTGTTGCATCTTCATTACTAGGCATTACATCAAAATCGATAAAGCTTTTTTCTAAATCAGAAAAAGTTAAGTGAATTATATAGTTGTTGCTAAATATTTCGTCAAATGCTTCTTCATCATTTTCGTTTCTGTTTGTTGGCATAATGCAAAATTTTCGAGCGTAACCAACAGGAACATTATCCATTTTTTTTGATGGATTTGTACAATATGATTTTAATGGCTTTTCTAATATTATTCTTGCATAAATGGGTGAATTTGCCTTAAACTCTTTTTGCTCAGCTCCACCCTGCGAAAAAGGTTTTGAAGAAAAAATCATTCTGTTTTGAGCTTGCATGCTAAACTGAATAGCAATCAGAGCTATAATTGTAAAAATCTGTTTTGTTTTAGTTTTCATGATTGTTGATTTTTAATTAGTGTTTTCTATTTTTTGTTTAATACTACTTGTTGTATTTGGATTGAATACTATCTGTTATTGCGGTGCATCTATCTTTCCAGTCTCCAACCTCTCTACTGTCTGTAACAGTGGTATAGTCAATAGTAATACTGCCCAACGTATTGTATATGCCACTTGCAAGTACAATTCTGCCATTCTTTGTACCAATTTCTTCTTGTGAAACTGAGGGTAAATCTTCATGTAAGTATATTTTGAATTCAGTCTTTTTTCCAACAGTTTTTTCAGTTTCTGGATCGTATTGAACAATGCCCATTCTTGCCAACTCATCGCTAAAGCCTGTACCATAAAAAGTGGTGGCCTCTGTTTCGACTGGCATTATGTCAAGGTTAATTTCATTTTTTTCTAATTCAGAATTTGTAAGATATAATGTTATTTCAACATTTGTACGTCTGTCAATATCTTCATCAGTTGGAATACAATACAATGATATATACGATGAATAAACTCCACTTATATGAAGTTTTTCCATTGCATAGGCATCTATCTTTTTTGCATAATTTTTTAAAGGTTTATTAATACTTATTTTACCATATATTGGTGTATTCCATGTAAATTCTTTTTGTTCAGCACCTCCTTTTGAGAAAGGTTTTGAAGAAAACTCCATTTTAATTTGAGCTAATATTAAATACGGGCACATTGCTATAACAATTGTTGCGAATAAATATTTGAAATTAAAAAATGTATTCATGATTTTATAATTTTTATTATTGTTAGGAGAAATTTTAATTATTTGTGTTTTCAATCGATTGTCCTTCTACATATGTTGTTTTATCTGTTAAATTACCATATTCATCATAGTACATCCAAATACCTGTTTGCATTGCCTGTGGATAAACAGGAATACCTGATGAAATATTTTCTATTGAACCATCATCCTTTACAATTTCTGCCCATCGAATGTCAATTTTCCAAATTGGGAGATAAGTGCCGGATTGCATAATTTTGCCATTTTTATAATAATATGTCCAGTTGCCTGTTTCAATACTATATTCTTCATTAAAATTATTGCGCATTGTTTTCTCATCAATAACGCATTCATTGCAATCTTGATGATTAATTATTATAATATCCTTTTTTAAAAGTATGGTAAATTCTCCCTGTTCTTTTAACATACCATTATCGTAATACGATTTCCATAAGCCAATTTTTAACCCGTTAATAATTTTACCACTCGATTTTATTATTTCAAATTTTTTATTTGATTCGTTATTATTAAAAAGAGTGTCATAAACGATTGTGTCTTGTGCAATTATGAGCTTTGGTGTTGATATTAATAAACAAATAATTATGCGTTTCATTTAAAAAAATATTTATTATTAATGAATTCAACCAAATGGACGAATTGGTAAATTGTATTCCTCCTTCTTATTTTCGACTTTTTTTAGAATATACTTTTTTTCTGTAATGCTTTTTCCGGTATCCCAAAATGTTTTAATTAGAACATTAATTGTGTCGGGGTTTGTAGTGTTACCTATATAATACCTTTGATAAGCACTAACAACACTAAAATAATTTAAATCTGCCGGCAGGTTTTTTTCTTTTTTTAATTTTGAAATTATCTCGGGAATATTTAAAATGGTAGAACTGTCTTTAAAATAAGTAACGTGGTCGTCTAATACTGTAGTTATATTATAACAGATAGTATCTGCCAACTTTATTTGTTTATTGTTAACAAAAACTTCAAATCTTAAATTTGGTGGGTAATATTGGTGTTGACCAATAAAGACTAATTTGACTGAAATAGGTGCAGCTTTTTCTTTATCTACAATTATGGAGTCGGTTCCTAAGTCGAGTTTAAGCCTAAAATCATTTGCTTTAAAAGGAACTTCTGTTACTTTATTCTGAATATTCTCCTGATCTTCATAATAATAAATATATTCCTTAGGCTCACAGCTCGTAAAATTTAAAATAAACATGCACATACAAATAAGAATAATAATATTTTTCATTGCCTGTTTTTTTAATAAATACTTTAAATAATTTTTTTAATGTGAAAATCTACTTGTAAGATTTTTAAGAATCGCAAATACAATTATAAAAATAAATAAATAATTACATATAACCAAATTTTAAGTTTGTTTTGAAATAAGGGATGTATTAATAAAAAATAAAATTTTGCAGAATAAGATAGAAAAGCTATTTTCACAGAATGAGAATAATTAAAAATATTTTAACTAGAAGTTATTTAATAAGCACTTTAGTATTATTAATTTCAAGTAAAATTATTGCAAGAGAATTTACACAATCAGTTTATTCCCCTTCAAAAGTTTTAGAATCTAAATTTATTCTTAGGCAAGATGGAACGGCTTATTGGAATCTTTTATTTAATGGAGATACAATAATAAAAAATTCTTCACTTGGGTTTGTGTTAAAGGGAAACGATAGTTTAATGAGATTTAGGTTAATTAAATGTAAAACAAATTATTTTAACGAATACTGGAAACCTGTATGGGGGCAGTCGTCAATAATAAAAAACGAATATAATGAAATTAAAATTGAACTTAAAGAGATTTCTAATAGTAGGTTGTTAAATATTTTTTTCAGGGTTTATAATGATGGTTTTGCATTCAGATATGAGATTCCGGTTCAGTCATCTCTTAAGGATTTTGTTATAACATCTGAAGAGAGCAGAATTTGTTTTAAAGGAAAATACGATTGTTGGTGGAGTTGGGCTGATTATAACACATTGGAAAAATTGTTTTATCATACCCCTTTAGATAGCGCAACCCATGTTGCTACACCTTTTACAATAAGGAGATCAGATAATATTTATTTGTCGGTTCATGAAGCTGATATTGATAATTATTCAACAATGACTTTGAAAAGAGAAAAAGATGAGGATCAAAAATATAAAGTAAATTTAGTCCCATGGGCAGATGGAGACCTTGTTAAAACATGTACTCCAATGCTTTCACCGTGGCGTGCAATAATTGTAACAAATAAACCCGGTGGCTTGATCGAATCAAATCTCATATTGAATTTAAATGACTCTTCAGAATTTACAGATTTTTCGTGGATTAAACCTATGACTTATTTGGGAATATGGTGGGAAATGCACTTAGGGATTTCACAATGGTATATGGGGGATAAACATGGTGCAACAATTGAAAATGCAAAACGATATATAGATTTTGCTGCAAAACATAATGTAAAAGGAGTACTCATAGAAGGTTGGAATACTGGCTGGGAAAATTGGGGTAAAAGCGATGCATTCGATTTTGTAACACCTTACAAAGATTTCGATATTGTGGAAGTTGTTAAATATGCAAAATCTAAAGGCGTCGAAATAATAGGTCATCACGAAACAGGTGGTGATACAAAATCTTACGAAAGGCATATTGAAGAGGCGTTTGCTTTATATCAGAAGCTGGGTGTAAATGTTGTAAAGACAGGATATGCCGGTCCTGTTGTACCCGTTGGTGAAAATCATCACGGACAATGTATGGTTCAGCATTACAATAAAGTAATGGAATTAGCAGCAAAATATAAATTAATGCTTGATGTACATGAGCCGATTATACTTTCTGGTTTAAGCCGAACATTCCCAAATTTAATGACTGCAGAAGGTGTTCGTGGTATGGAGTGGAATGCCTGGAGCGAAGGTAATCCACCATCACATACCTGTATTTTGCCTTTTACCAGAGGAATTGCCGGTCCTATGGATTATACTCCGGGAATTTTTGATATAGATTTATCAAAACATGCATCAGAAAGAAAAAAATGGAATTCTTTAGACAATGGAAATACTTCTGTTCATAGTACAATAACAAATCAACTTGCATTAATGCTGGTGCTTTATAGTCCGCTTCAGATGGCATCAGATTTACCTGAAAATTACGATGGAAATAAGGCATTTTCTTTTATAAAAGACTTGCCAACTACATGGGATGAAACAAAAGTAATAGAAGCATCTATCGGAGAATATATAATTATTGCCCGAAGGAAAGCCAACGATTGGTATATCGGAGCTATAACAAATGAAGAAAAACGGGAACTAAATATTTCATTTTCATTTCTGGAAAATAACAAATTATACAAAGCAGTAATATATGAAGATGGAGAAGATGCACATTATGAAAAAAATCCGGAATCGATGGTGATATCAGAATCTAAAATACGTGCAATGGATTCACTTTCTTTTAAACTTGCTTGTGGTGGTGGATTATGCATGAAGATACGGTTATTAAATTAGCAAAATATTCTAAATTTAAAGATATTTAATATTTTACTTTGATAGTTAAGATATAAAAACCTAAAAATGGAGGGTTTTTTTATTAATTTTGTTGCATGAATAAGTTGAAAGAAACTCTTAAAGCTGATGATAAGCAGTTAGTTCTGGATAAGCGATATCTTCAGATGGCCAATATATGGGCTGAGAACAGTTATTGTATTCGTAGAAAAGTTGGTGCGCTGATAGTTAGAGATAAAATGATTATCTCAGACGGTTATAATGGTACTCCGTCTGGTTTTGAAAATAAATGTGAAGACCAAAATAATGTAACGTATCCTTATGTCTTACATGCTGAAGCTAACGCTATTACAAAAGTTGCTAAGTCTAATAATAGCAGTCAGGGAGCAACTTTATATATAACAACTTCACCATGTGTTGAATGTTCAAAATTAATAATTCAGTCAGGTATTTCAAGAGTAGTATTTAGCGAAAAATATCATAATGTAGAGGGGTTGGAACTCCTTACCAAAGCAAAAGTGGAGATTATTCATATTCCTTTTGAAGAATAGAAATTATGTCGATTAAAAATAAACGCCTTTATATATATCTGCCAATTATTCTGAGTGTTATGTTTGCGGGTGGTATGCTAGCCGGACATTATTTACCTGGTGGCAAAGCTGTTTTTATTCATAACATGCCTATAACTAATAAGCTGGATGCAATTTTAGGTTATATTCAGGAAGAATATGTTGACTCAGTTTCAAAAGATGACTTGGTTGAATTGTCAATTCCTGCAATTTTAGAAAACCTTGATCCCCATTCAGTGTATATTCCTGCATCAGAATTTAACGAAATAAATGATCCTTTGGAGGGTGAATTTGATGGAATCGGAGTTGAGTTTAATATTCAGAAAGACACAATAATTGTAGTAAATACAATTGCTGGGGGTCCTTCGGAACGAAGAGGTATTATTGGTGGCGATAGAATAGTAAAAATTAACGATACCTTAGTTGCCGGTGTTAAAATTTCAAATTCTGATGTTATGAAGAAATTGAAAGGAAAAAAGGGAACAAAAGTTAAAATCTCAGTAAAAAGAAATAACACTAAAAACTTAATCCCTTTCGAGATTACACGCGATAAAATTCCATTGGTAAGTGTAGACGCATCGTTTATGGTAAAGAATGATATAGGGTATATTAAAGTAAGTAAATTTGCAAGAACTACAACTAACGAATTTCATAATGCTGTGGATGCTCTGAAAGCAAAAGGGATGAAAAAAATAATTGTTGATTTACGTGGAAATGGTGGTGGATATCTTGATGCAGCAACAAATCTTGCGGATGAATTTTTAAAAGAAGGAAGTCTTATTGTTTATACTAAAGGAAGGACTAAACCAAAACAAAATACTTTTGCAACTTCATATGGAAATTGCCATGATGAAAAAGTAGTTGTATTAATTGATGAATGGTCAGCTTCGGCAAGTGAAATTTTTGCAGGTGCAATACAGGATAATGACAGAGGGACAATAATTGGCCGAAGATCTTTTGGAAAAGGTTTAGTGCAGGAACCTGTCTTTTTTAATGATGGTTCGTCGTTGAGGTTAACTGTTGCAAGATATTATACACCAACAGGAAGGTGTATTCAACGGTCGTATAATCATGGTACAATGAATTACTTTGAAGAAATTACAGATAGATATTATAATGGCGAATTAGAGTTTGCAGATAGCATTAAATTATTTGATTCATTAAAATTTAAAACTCCTGCAGGAAAAATAGTTTATGGTGGTGGTGGTATTATGCCGGATATTTTTGTTCCCAATGACACTACTGATATTACGAACTATTTTAAGGAGGCTGTTACTCTTGCATTAATTTATCGCTTTGCTTTTGATTATACAGATGATAACAGAAAGTTTTTAAAAACATTTTCTAAATGGCAGCAACTTGATGAGCATTTAAATAAAATTGATGTGTTAAAACTGTTTATTGAGTTTGCAGAAAGAAATGGTTTAGTTGAAAATAAGCTAGAAATCAACAAATCAAATGAGTTGTTAAGAGCTCATATTAAGGCGTATATAATAAGAAATATATTTGATGATAAAGGTTTTTATCCGGTAGCCTTAAGTATTGATAATGTTTATAAATCTGCAATTGAATATTTAGAGAAAAATTAGAAAATATGTTTTTGGGCATAAAGCTTATTTTTTAATCAAAATCTTAATGCAACCTTATATAAAAGATGGAGTCTATTTCGAAATTTTATTTAATTTTGAAACAAATTTTATGTTTAACCAAAAAAAAGTAATTATGAAAAAAATCTACACTTTATTGCTTGCGGTTTTAGTAGCAGGCGGCGCATTTGCTCAAACAATGCAGGTTCATAGTTTTCAGAAAATGGCAGATCCTTCTATTACATCAAAAAATGCTGTAAAGCCTGCTGTATCAAATGTTCTTTCTCAGTCAAAAGACATTAATGCTACATTAAGTCAGAACTTTGATATTATCTCTTTCCCACCAGCTTCATGGGCAGTAACTAGCTCATCAGCTGCTACAGCATGGTATAACAGCGGTAACGCAACAGTTGTTGCTTATGAATCTGCTGCAACACCAACAGGTCACTTTGCATATTTTGATTGTTTTAATTTACCAAATAATGCATCTGGTACTTTAGTAACTCCGGTTTTACATCCAACCGCAGCTAGTAATACTTTATCATATAAAGTAAATTTATACTTATTAAATACAAGTTATTTAATGACAGGTGCAAAATTGTATATTGAATTTTCTACTGATGGTGGTACCACATGGACAACAAGTACAACTAACGTTCTTGCAACTTTACCAAATTATAACGTAACAAGTTCAGGTTGGGTAACACAAACCGCTAGTTTAGCTGCTTACAATGGCGGAACAGTTAAAGTAAGATTCAGAGGCGTATCTGATTACGGCGGAATGGGTCTTGGTATTGATGACGTAACTGGTCCAGAAGCTGATGTTGTTTCATCAGTTAATGATATTCAAGTGTTAGGTACTTATGCTGATTTTGGTGGTTCAGGATACTATATGGTTACTCCTTTAACTCAGGCAACTGATGCAAATCTTTGTGGAGCTGTTGTAAACGCTGGTTCAGCTGCTCAAACAAACGTAACTTTACATGCTGAAGATGCTGTTAATGCTATTACAGGTACAACTGTTATTGCTTCACAACCATCTGGACAAACTGATACAATGGTATATGTTGCAACTTTAGACAATGCAAATGCTAAAAACTACGGTTTTAAAATGTATGCAACACAAACACAAACTGATGAAGTTCCTGCAAACAATGCTGGCGATTCAATTTATTTCAGTACAGATCCATCTATGTATGCTAGAACAATGAATTATAATACTTATTTAACTTCTTATAGTTATGCAGCTAGTGGTGCTCCTGCAATTACAGGTATGGAATATGGCTGTAATTATTTATTTATGAATGATGATAAAGTTGATACAATGTTTGTATTCCTTTACGGTGCAAATGGTACAGGAACAATTACTGGAAAATTATATAACGTTGATTTAACAACAGGTGCTCGTACAGTTGTTGCTCAAACAGCTCCTTACACACCAGGTGCAGCTCCAGAAGTAGCAACACTTCCATTAACTTCATTCTATAATGTTACAGCTCCTGCTTATTTAACAGCAACAATTCAAATGAATTTAAATGTAACAACAGCTCCTCGCGATACTATCAAAATTTTAGCTGATGGTAACTTCCCTGGAGATGCTGCTATGGCTGATATTATTTATATTAAAGTTGGAACAACATGGGGATGGTATACAACAAACTCAGTTCCTGTTGTTGGTTTAGTTATTGACAGACCAACCGGAGTTTCAAATGCTACTCTTTTATCAAAAGATGTATTTGTATATCCAAATCCTGTTAGTAATACTCTTTATGTAATGAATAAAACAGCTAAATCTGTTGAAATTTATAATTTAGCAGGTCAGGTTGTAGCTTCTTACAGCAACCAAAATGTTATTGATGTTACATCATTAGCAAAAGGTGAATATCTTGTAAAAGTTGTTACAGATAGTAAAGTAATTACTGAGAAAATTAATATCGTTCACTAAGATATAATTTATAAAATGAAAAATCCCCATGCATTTGCTTGGGGATTTTTTTTTGCAATAATATGTGTTTAAATATGTAATTCTACAATAAGAATATTGCTAAAATAGGTATAATAAGACCAGCTAAAACAAACCAGATACCTCTTCTTAATAAACTGTTTTGTCCTTGACTAATAATTAATAATCCTGAAATGGCAATTAATATTAAAGCTCCGGCATAAATATCAGAAAACCAAACCCACCATTTACCTGGATTATAATGTAAAAAATTAAACTCATAAAAAAACGGACGCTTTTTTAGAGTCTCAATATATCCAGTTTTTGTGTCAAGATTAATTGTTGCCGAGCTGGTATTTTTCAGAAATATTCTTAGCTCATTTTCTGAAGGGAAATAAAACTTCTTATAGTTTTCTTCTTCACCCAAAGTTTTTAAAACTCCTAAAACAAAAGCCTCGTCAATATATTCTTTTGGTAACAGATGTTCAACTTTAAAATTCTTTTGCGTTATGTTATAGTTGGGGTTCCAGTTTGCTTTATGATTTATTGCTATTCCGGAAATGCAATAAATAACTGTAATACCAAAAAAGAAATATCCAAAATCGCGATGAATGATTCGGTTCCACTTTCTGAAAATTTTTGTGCCGTTACTTGTCATAATTTAAAATTAGATTAAAAAAAGGTCAATACTTTCGCATTGACCTCTTAAATTGTAAAAAGTTTAAAAACTTATTTTTTAATTTCTTTTATTGTCAAACAATCAATAGCATATACTGCAATATAAGTTTTTCCGCTTTCTGCTAGTTTTTGTCGCATTGCTTTTACGTCAGCATAAGGATCAGCAACAGCATTACTATCTGCTTTTTCTTCTGTGGCTTTTCCCTGACCGTTTAATGCTTTACCATCAGCTGTACAAACTTTAATAGATCCGTCATCAACAGCAGTTTTTATCTCATTTTCCCAGTCATTTAAATATTTCTCATCAATTCTGGCATCTTCAATAACTTTTCCTGTTATTTCAACATCGCTACCCTCAAGTGCTACGTCAAAAGAAGATGACTCACCACCAGCATTAACTTTTACAGTATTGTTAGCATCTGTGCCAAATAAAAAAAGCTTTTTGCCACTATGTCTGCAAACATGAGAAACTGTTCCAGTAATTGTTATGTCATTAAAAGCCCATTTTTCAGGCGTTGCTAAAAATGAATCAACGGTTGCAATTTCAGAAGCTAGGCTATCTTTTCCATCACTTTCTTTATTTTCTGTATTTCCACAGGAAAAAGAAAAAGAACTTATTGCAATTATTGCAAAAATGTAAAATAATTTCTTCATAAGATATAATTTGTTTTTTCTACAAAATTAAAGATATAATTGAAATAATACAGAAAATTTGTAAAAACCTTATTATACATTAAAAACATGCTCTGTAACATGATTGCAATAAACTAAGGCAACCTTTAGTTTTCATAATAAGTCTTTATTGTAAACCTAACAACAAAAGTTATGAATTCAATATTTGTTAGAAAAGTTATTTTGCCCTCAGCAATTATTGTAATTTCAACTGTGATGGCATATTTGCTAATAACTATGTTTTCAAACATGTTATAAGGCAGATTTATTAGGCAACCATTTCGTGTTTATATTGTCTTATTATTACAGCCAGATATTTTCACAAGTTTTTAAAGTAAAAAGACCGTACTTAAAATTAAGTCGGTCTTTTTTATTTTATTTAAGTATTATGACATTTAGTCATAAAAAAATATTGGCAAATAGTTTGGGATAGAGGGTAAGATTAAAATAAATTATTATGCCTTCAATTTGGATTATTTTTGGTGTTTTTATGCTTATCAGCTTTTTAGTTGGTTTACAGCTTAAAACAAAATTTAAAAATTATTCTCAAATTCCTATAAACAATAATTTAAGTGGAAAGGAAGTTGCAGAAAGAATGTTAAGAGAAAGTGGAGTACTTGATGTAAAGGTGATTTCAGTGCCAGGATCATTAACTGATCATTATAACCCACTTGAAAAAACTGTTAATCTGAGCCCCGAAGTATATAATGGACGTAATGTTGCGGCTGCAGCAGTTGCTGCACACGAATGTGGTCACGCCATACAGCATGCTGATTCTTATTCTTTTTTAAAAATGAGAACTGCGTTAGTTCCAGTTGTAAGTTTCTCTTCAAAATGGGTTCAGTGGATTCTTTTAGGTGGGGTATTAGCGTTAGAGAGTTTCCCATATCTCCTTTTAGGTGGAATTGTTTTATTTGGATTAACAACTCTGTTTAGTTTTATTACTCTTCCGGTAGAAATTAATGCAAGTAGCCGTGCCCTTGTTTGGTTAACAAATAGCGGAATTACAAATTCTGTAACTTATCCAAAAGCAAAAGATGCTTTAAAATGGGCTGCTTATACATATGTTGTTGCTGCATTAGCCTCTTTGGCAACATTATTATATTATATATCAATTTTTAGTGGGAGAAGGGATTAATCTAAGCAATTACTTTAATTTCTGTGCTTGTTGTTAATTTTAAGTTTTGTAAATCCATATTAAAAATTAAGTTAACACCAGGCTTCTTGCCTTTTTCGAAACTTCCAAGTTTATCATCAAATTTTAAAGCTTTTGCACCATTTATAGTACTCCATTGTAAAAGTTGTTCAAGTTTTAATTGAGGATAATTAGTTTGAAGGGTTGTAATTTCCTCAATAATAGAAAGCGAGTTATTGCTTGCAAGACTGTCAGTTCCAATACAAATTTTATCTGAGTCTGCCAAGAATAGCGAAATGTCAGGTAGTTTGTTACTGATAAACAGATTTGATTTTGGACAAAAAACCCAGAAATGTTTTGCAAAGTGTTTTTGAGCAAGTGAAATATCTTCTTTTTTTGTAAATACATTGTGAATAAGTAAAATATTGTTTTGTGTTGGTAGAAATGGTAATAAACTCTCCAGTGAACTTTTATTAGTAATTGGAAATGTGTTATTATTAAGTCCAATATTTTCTAGAATCTTTGATAAACTATTCGGTTTATTAGCAAAAATCTCTGATTCTTCTTTTGATTCCTGATTGTGAAATGAAATTACAGAACCTGTTAATTCTGCATTTTCTTTTACTTTTTTTAATAATGGTACAGATAACGAATAAGAAGCATGAGGGGAAATGGAATATTTTCCAGCGTTTTCTTCAAGCACTTTGTTAGCAATCTCTTTTGCACTGGATATAATATTTTCAGCATCATTTTCATTAAGCCCCAGTACTTCAATAAATGTGTAATAATTAATTTTACTCTTTGCTTTAACTTTAAAACTCTTTTCGGTATTTGAAATATCACCACAAGCTACTATTCCATTTTCTTTCATTTGCCTGTCGGCAATAATAATAGATTGTTCGGAATCTGAATTTGTGAATTTTCTTTTTTCAATCATTTGCTTTACAAATCCTGCAATGTTTTCAGATTTATCCAGCATTTTATGCATGTTTGAAAGCTCGAGGTGACAGTGTGCATTTACAAAACCAGGGCAAAGAATGCCATTATAATGTTCAAGGGTTGCTATTTCTTTGAGTTCTCCTTGGGTGTCAATTACGTCGATTACAAACCCATTACTATCTATTACAATTATTCCATTTTTTATAAAGTTACCTGTACTTGTAAAAATATACGAAGCAGAAATTTTTCGCATTTATGAGATTATTTTTTTACAGTAGTATCCTGACTCATAATATTAGCCTGCATTACATTTAATAGTTCAATTACTTTGTCATAAACTATTTTAAATTGAGCTGTGTCGCAACTTAAATAGTTTAGATTTTCTTCAAAAATAGAATCGTTGATATTATGTTTTAATAGAATTGCAGAATAAAATTTCTCAGAATTTATTTTTTTAGGGTTATTTTGAAATTTTTGTGAGAATACCATTGCATCAGCAACGTGCATTTCAGCTATTATTTGAATCATTGAATCCTGAGGGATTACAACTGATGGCGCCTTTAGGTTATTAGTGCAATTTGTTAATAATAAAGTTACAGCAATAAGAAAATAAAGAAATCGCATGTTATTCAATTTTAGCTCTGGATTGAGATTGTTTATATTTATTAAATCTAATACCAATCATTAGTTCGTGAGTACCTGAGCTATATTTCTTAAGGTTGGTTGTTGTTATATCATATGAATAACCAAACAGTAAAAGATCATTGTAGTTGTACCCAACCATTACAGATAGCGCGTCTTTAGTTCTACCTGAAAATCCCAACCAAACCATTTTCTTATATGTTACTTTAGCATTTAGCTCTGCTTGAATTGGAGCAGGAGAAACAAATTTAATTAGTAACGAAGGTTCAATATCAAAGTCAGAATTAATTTGATACAAATATGAACCTGAAAGCATAATATGACTTTTAATTTTATTTATTCCAAGTTCTTCTACTTCTTTAAATTTTATATTGTTATTCATCAACTGATTAAATGCTAACCCAACAGTATATTTTGAGGAATAAAGGTATAAACCTAAACTAGCATCTGGCATATAATCAACGTACATTCCATTTGATAAAGTTTGATCATTTTGGTCATGAAGAATAATTTTAGAGCCATCTATTTTGTATTGAAGCAGACCAAAACTTAATCCTGAAGAGAATCTTAGATCCTCTTTAATTTTTACATTATATGCATAGCTTCCGTAAAGACCAGTACGAGATGTAGGACCTGTAACATCGTTAAAAATAACTGCTCCAAAACCCATGTTCTTACTTTTGTGTGGTCCGTAAACACTAAGAATATATGTTCTTGGAGCATCTGTTATACCAATCCATTGGTATCTGTTGTTAGACTTTGCCTGATAGTAATCTTTAGTTCCTGCAACTGCAGGATTAAATGCGTAATCATTAAACATATATTGACTATACATTGGCAATTGTTGCGAATAACTTAAATTAGCAATAACAACAAAGAATAATATATAAATAATCTTTTTCATATTATCTCATTATAGTTATTGGTCCTGTTAATGGTTTTGTGTCAAATTCATCATGTAAATTTATAATATAATAATATGTTCCGGTTGGTAATGCTTTTCCTTTAAAAGTTCCATCCCAACGTTCACTGTCAGGGTATCCCTTAGAATAAAACAATTTTTCACCCCAACGGTTATAAATTTCAACTTCACAATCCGGGAATCTATCAATAAAATCAATCATCCAGACATCATTTGAGCCATCACCGTTTGGAGTTATTCCTGTTGGAACAATAATTTTTGGAATAACAGTTATAGTAACGGAATCAGATTCTACGCATCCATTTAAATTTGTTGCAAAGACATAATAGGTTGTTGTTACTAATGGCGTTGCAATTGTTGTAGCATTTACAGAGTCAGTTAGCCATAATGTCGGATTCCAAAGATAAGATAATGGAGTTTCTGGTGATGTTGCAGTAAGTGTTGCGCTGTGATCAGAAAGTATTGTTTGGTCTGGTCCAGCGTCTAGAATAATTTGAGGGTAAACCTGAATGGTTACAGAATCAATATCAAAGCAGATACTGTCCCAAACAGTGAAGTAATATGTTGTAGTTTGAAGTGGGTTTGCCCATGGATTAAATAAGCTTGAATCATTTAAGCCTGTTGATGGAGACCATGAATATATTCCGCCGCCAAACCCGAATATTTGAACAGAGTCGCCGTAACAAATAGTAGAATCCCATCTTGCGGTTGCATTAACTATAATACTTGCACCTATAGTTGCAGAATCAATTTTTATACAACCAAGCGAATCGGTTATGGTTAACCAATAGTTGCCTGCCAATAATCCTGTAATATTTTGTGTGGTACTATCATTTGACCATAGGAAGGAATATTGAGGAACTCCACCACTTACTATTACGTTAATAACCCCATCAGTTGCGTTGTTATTGCAAAGTGCACTTACTGGTGTAACAATTGTTGTAATTACAGGTGGACTTATTAGGTTATATGTTAAACTATCCTGACAGTTATGTGAATCAGAGATGTTTAATTGCTGTATACCTGCACATAAATTAGATGCAATAGTATCAATAGAACTATTATTCCACAGATAGGTATAAGGTGATGTTCCACCAAATACATTAACTGTTAATGAACCATTACAAACTGAAGCACAAGTTATGGAACTGCTATCGACAATTGAAATATAAATACTGTCAGGTTGAGTTATATTTATCAATTTAACACGTGAGCATAAATTAAAATCACTTACAGTAACAATGTATGTTCCAGCAATTAATGTTGAGTATGTATCTGTTCCATCACCGGTAAAACCGTTTGGATCCCAGTCATAAGAATAAGTTGGTGTTCCACCCGATGCTGTTACTTTAGCCCATCCATCATTTCTTCCATAACATGATACTAGCATAGAATCAACAGAAACAACCATTTGAGAAGTGTCTGTAAGTTCAAAGCTGGAAATTTGTGAACAACCAATAGCATCTGTAACTGTAATAAAATATAAATTAGCTTTTAAGGAATCAATCATTGCTGTTGTTGCGTTATGTGCATTTGCATCCCATTGATAGTTATATAATGGTATACCACCTATAACTACAGCAGTAACAGATCCGGTTGAATCACCACCGCAATTTACCTGAACAATGTTGTCAAAAGTGATGACGATTGAATCGGGTTCAGTGAAATTAATGGAGTCAATAACAAAGCATCCACCCTGTCCTGTTACTGTAACATGAAATTCTCCACCACATAAATTAATAGCAAGCGAATCTGTTTGCCCGTCAGACCATAAATAGGTATATGGTCCTAATGAACCTGAAGGAGAAGTTAACAAACTTCCCGTACACACTCCATGGCATTGAATTGGAGTTATGACAGTTATATTTGCCATCATACTGCCTGGATCAACTATAGTAACACTATCATTAAACTGACAGTTGTTGAAGTCAGTTACTGTATAATAATAGGTGCCTGGGCAAAGACCTGTTGCAATTGAATCTGTTTCACCAGCAATTGACCATTGATATGTAATGTATGGTGGTGTTCCACCTGAAGGAATCAAACTTATAGATGCATTACATAATCCTGAACAACTAATTGGGATTATGGAATCTGATACAGTTAAAGCAGCTGCATTTGTTATAACAACTGAATCAATTCTCGAACATAAATTCGCATCATAAACAGTAACATAATATGTTCCTTGGCAAAGATTTATAACAGTGTCAATTGTTGTTGGTACTGAATCGTCCCAAATGTAAGTGTAAGGAGGTGTTGCCCCAGAGGCAGACACCACAGCGCTACCGTCACAAGCACCGGAACATGTAACGTGATTTGTATCTGAAATAAAAATTGAAAGAGTAGAATTATCTGTAATTGTAACAGTGCCAACTATTGTACATCCATGTGTGTCTGTAGCTGTAACAGAATAAATATCTCCGCATAGATTTATTGCTGTTGAATCTGTTTGACCTCCAGTGTTAGCACTCCAAGTGTAAGTGTAAGGAGCAGAACCTCCAATTACAGCAGCTGTTGCTGTTCCTGTACAGTTTCCAGGACCACAAGCAATTTGTGTTATATTATTAAAACTGATTTGTAATGTATCAGGTTCTCCGAGTGTAATAGTTGCAATTGTTGAGCAAAGATTAGCATCTTTAACTGTTACATCGTATATGCCGGCGCAAAGGTCATATAATGTGTCATTTGTTAATGTGTTATTCCATGTGTAAGTATAAGGTGGTGTTCCGCCAATTACATTTGCTAAAATTGAACCATTGCAATCACTATGGCAAGCAATAGAATCAACAATAGTGATGTTTGCAGATATAGCAGGAGGGGCAATTATAGTGACAGAGTCAACAACAGTACAGTTGTTAGCGTCACTAACAGTTACATGGTAAACGTTCGGGCATAAATTAATAATAGTATCATTAATCTGTGAAGGAATTGCATCCCATAAATAACTATACGAACCTGTTCCTCCATATGGAAATACAATTGCAGAACCGTCACAAAGTGTAGAACATGTTATCGGAATTAAACCCGTTGAGTCAGCTAACAATGGAGGGTCTATTAAATCAACTTGTAAGATTCTAGAACAAAGACTATCATCACTAACAGTTATAAAGTAACTTCCTGAACAAAGTGCATTGTCAAATGGCTGGTTATTTAAAATATCATTACTCCATGTATAAGTATAAAATGGAGAAATAAGATTTGGATATCCACCTGAAGCGATAACTGTAATATCTCCATTACAATTTCCATTACATAAAGGATTTGTTGATGAAACCAAACTAAGTGATAAATTAGATGTGTCTATTATTGTTACGCTATCAATTGCAGTACATAAATTAAAATCAGTTATTGTAACAGTAAATGTTCCAGCGCAAAGACTATCTGCAACAGTTGTAATTTGATTATAACCATTTGTGTTTGCTTCCCAGAAGTAAGTATAAGGTCCTGTTCCTCCTCCTGCAAGTACTGTTGCTGTTCCTGAGCAGTTGCCATGACAACCAACCTGACTGGAATCTGTAATAACTGCTGTTACAGCCTGAGGTTGATTTAAAGTTTGTGTAACAACTATAGAGCAGCCGTTGAAATCTGTAATTGTAACAAAGTATGTTCCGGCGCAAAGACTATCAGCTGCTTGTGTAGTTTCTGTAATATTTGGAGACCATATATAAGTGAAAGGAGCTACACCGCCAGAATGATTAGTAGTTAGTATGCCATTACAAGAACCTGAGCATGTAATATTTTGAGTTATGTCTAGTGTTCCGGTTAATTGTGGTGGATTTGTTATTGTTACAGTTTGTGGTGCAACAATACATGAATTAATATCTGAAACTGTAACATTGCAAATTCCGTCACATAATCCAGTTGCTGTTTGTGTGTTTTGACCGTTACACCACTGATATGAATACGGTAAAGTTCCACCAATTACTGTCGCAGTAGCAGTTCCATTGCAATCTCCGAAACAAACAGGATCTGTAATAGTTGTTGAAAAACTCAGTGGTTGTGGTTCTACCATACTTACAATAAGTTGATCACTACAAAGATTAATGTCTGTTACTGTAACAATATAATCACCGTCACATAAGTTAGTTCCGGTTCCCCCTCCAGGCCATGAAATTATATAAGGCGGAGTACCTCCAGAAGCTAATAATGTTGCTGAGCCATTACAATCTCCAAAACAAAGTGGGTTAGTTGATGTAATTAAACTTAATTCAAGATCAGAAGGGTCTGTAATTTCAAAATTATTAGTATCAGTACATCCAAAATTATCAGTAACTGTAACAAAATAAAAACCTGCACATAAATTGTTTATTGTTGCAGTAGAACCAACATTAGGATTCCAGGTATATGTATACGAAGTGCCACCTCCTGTTGCATCTACTGTTAATGATCCTGTACATGTATTACCACAAGCAACATTAGTAAATGCAGGGAAAGAAGTAGAAACTGAATATGAATTAATAATATCAATTGTATCAGTTGCGGTACATCCATTGACTTCTGTTACCGTAACAATATATTGCCCAGCGCATAAATTTGAAATTGTTTGTGTTACTTGTCCATTAGACCATGCATATGTTATAGGTGCAAAACCACCAGAAATATTAGCAGTAATTGAGCCATTACAAACTCCGTTACACGAAGGGTTAGATACAGTGAAAGAGTCAATATTAAGATTTACATCAGTGATAGTAACACATGTTGTTGCCGTACAACCAATAAAATCAGTAATGGTTACACAATAATTTCCAGAACAAATATCAGTTACTGCTGGAGTTGTTGCTCCATTTGACCAATAATACGTATAAGGAGCCTGACCGCCATTTGCAGTAACAGTAGCAGATCCGTTACAGTAATTTGTGGGATACGTTGATGGGTCATAATTTATTTGCCATGAGAAAATATAACCATTGTCCTGACCCATATTATCTGTTACTGTAATCGTCCAATTGCCATTTATTGGGCAGCCAATTAGATTCGTAAATGCTTCATCAGGTGTATATGTTCCTGCTGGTAGGTAAAACCTGTTATTGTGAATATTTGAAGCATTATCTGTATAAGTATAAGTAAAAGTGTTTGAAGTTGCTCCCATTGTACCAAACATCGCACCAGAGCCTACAAAACAATAATCGTAACCTACACCTTGAATTACAATATGGCTGCTATCATCAGGATAATTATATGAAACAGGTTCTCCAATATAGGTTCCTCCGCCACTAAATGCTGTTTTCAGAATCTGTGACTGATTATTTGGACAAGTAATTTTAATTTCAAGATCACCAGCCCATGAATGCTCCATATTTAAACAAATAGATGAAATGTCATTTATGCTGTTAATAGTCGATCCTGCAGCAAAATCTGTTTGATTAATTGTAGTTGTATATGATGCTCCTGTACCATCAGGAAGAAAAGTTGTACCAGCAACAAGAGTTGGAAAACTCCCACAAGACATACTTGAGTCAGAAATTGATGCTGTAAATGATGATGGAGCATTTATTGTTGTGCTATTTGTTGTAGAACAACCATTAGAATCGGTTATAGTTACATTTATAAGACCCACACATAATCCTGTTGCTGTTTGAGTAGTTTGAGCTGGTGCCGGATTATCCCAAATATAAGTGTAAACTCCTGTACCTCCAGCCGGAGTCACAGTTGCAGTTCCACTACATACTCCGGTACAAATCGGATCTGTTTGGGAAATTGTAGAAGTTAAAACAGTTGGTTCTCCAATTGTTATTAATTGAGTTGTAGTACACCCTGGAACATCTCTTACTGTTACTGTATATGATCCAGCTAAAAGATTTGTAAAAGTGCTGTCGGTAGTATATCCAGTGCCGATATTATATTGATATGGCGGGCTTCCACCTGATGCATGAACTGTAAATGCTCCGGTACTTCCTCCAAAACAAAGTGCATCAGTAATATCTACTGAAACAACAGTAATATCAGGTGGTTGAATTATATCTATTGGTCCTAATACTTTTGAACATCCGTTAGGAATGTCATTTACAGTAACAGTGTAACTTCCTGCAATAAGTGAAGAATATGTAGCAGTTCCGTCTCCAACAGAGCCGTCAGGAGACCAGTCGTAAGTGTATACACCTGTTCCTCCGATTGCTGTAACTGTAATCCAACCATTACTTAAGCCAAAACAAGGAGCTATATTACCATGAATTTCACTTAATGTTATATCAGTAGGTTCTGTTATTGTAACACTAATTGTAGCTGAGCAAAGCGAAATATCTGAAACAGTTAAATTATAAACTCCGGCACATAAAGCAGAAATGTCTAAATTTGTTGAGCTGTATCCTAAAGGTCCTGTCCAATTATAAGTGTAAGGAGCTGTTCCACCTGAAACTTCAACATCAATCGAGCCGTCACAAAGACTATAACAAGTAGTGTTTATATGGGTTTCGCTTAAGGATAACATATTAGTTACAACATTAGTTGTAGCAGTTGAAGTACATCCATTGCCATTAGTAACTGTAATAGTATATATACCGGCCATTCCGGCTGTCGCTGATGCCGAAACTGTAGGGCTTTGTGTATTATTAGAATATGCTAATGGTCCACTCCATGAATATGAAGTCATTCCGTTAGGTCCACCTGTTAAAGTTAACGGTTGTCCGATACAAACAGGACTATTACTGGTGGCTGTAGCGACAGGTAATGCATTTACAGTTACGTTAGTTGAAGCTGTAGAAGTACAGCCATTCCCATTAGTTACCGTTATAGTATATATACCAGCCATTCCGGCTGTCGCTGAAGCAGAAACTGTCGGACTTTGTGTGTTGTTAGAATATGCTAATGGTCCACTCCATGAATATGTAGTCATTCCGTTAGGACCACCTGTTAAAGTTAGAGGTTGTCCGATACAAACAGGACTATTGCTTGTTGCTGTAGCAACAGGAACAGCATTAATTACAACATTAGTTGTAGCTGTAGAAGTACAGCCATTCCCATTAGTTACCGTTATAGTATATATACCAGCCATTCCTGCTGTAGCTGAAGCGGAAACTGTAGGACTTTGTGTGTTGTTAGAATATGCTAATGGTCCACTCCATGAATATGTAGTCATTCCGTTAGGTCCACCAGTAAGTGTTAAAGGTTTGCCAACGCAAACAGGACTATTACTAGTTGCAGTAGCTACTGGGTTTGCATTTATAGTTACATTT
>JACREQ010000092.1 GCA_016218155.1 Bacteroidia bacterium | reverse complement strand
TTAATATTTGATAAACGCTATCACAGTTAATTTTTACAGATTTTAGTTGATAAATTTTTGACGAAATATAATCGCCAAAATACCAGCTTGGTTTTAGACCATGAGTGTAAGAATTCTGGAAAAATTTAAGTATTGAGTCAACAGTATTAAAGTCAAAATCTTCAGTAAACCAGACAGACCTATAATCTCTTGTTGAATAAAAGAACTTTAATGTATCAAAGTTGTTTAATTCTTTATAACAAATTGATGAAGAGTCGGAAGGGTTTTCAAAAATATTTCTTAAAAACTCAGAATATACTTTAATATCAAATTCACTTTTACAATCACCTGAAATTATATCGCTTACATTTTTATTCTTACAGCTATTTATTGTAACAATAATAATAAACAGATAAAAACACCACCTCAAATTCTTCCTCATATAAAATAAATTCTACAGCTAATTATTACGAATAAATAATTCAATAGTTTCGATTAAAAATTAATAAAAATTTTAGAACCAAATTACAAAAAACACGTATATGTATTTGAGAACTAAAAAATAACAGTGCCATGAAAACAATTTGTCCCTAACACAGCAGTTTTAAAAACTATTTTCTTTTGCGCAATAATCATAACAACATTCTCAATAAAATCAATTGCTCAAAAGGAGGCAGAAGATAGTCGCAAAGTTGACGATCTAATTTTAAAACAATTTAATCAACTTGAGATTAAAGGAAATGTTATTGTATATTTATCGCAAAATGCCGAAAGTTCAATTACATACGAGGGTAATAAAAGTTCAGTAAGGTCAGTAAAAGTTCAAATTACAGATGGTATTTTAAGTATTGCAAACAAAGCAAATTCATCAAAAGAAAAAATTAAGATTTATCTTACTTTTCAAAATCTTGAAAGTATTAAAACAATTGGCAATGTAGAAATTGAGACAACCACAAATTTATTTTTCAACAAATTAAGCTTAGACTTAAGCGAAGAAACAGTAACAACGTTTTTCGTAAACTCTACAGACTTAAAATTACAGGTATATGGAAAAGGCGAAGTAAACTTATCTGGTTTTATTGATACTCTTAGAATTAATACCTATGATGATTGCGAAGTATTCAGTATAATTAAATCTAAAAAAGTTTTTTGCAGATCAACTGATCAAAGCAGCATAAAGTTTAAAGGAAATATATTTAAGCTTTACACTTTTGCATTAAAAAGCAGCTATATTGAAGCATTAAGCTGCGAAGTTGGAGTAAGTAGTATTGTAGCATTTGATGATGCAGATGTAAAACTTACTTCGCTTGATGCAACAGAGATTTATGCCTATGATAATTCTACTATTTATTACAGAAGTCAATATCAGGCAACAATACAAGAAAGCTCTTTCCATTCTTTTATAAAGGAAGAGCTCATTAAAACAGCTGTAAATAAATAAAATTCTATTATTTAGCTTCTACTAATTTAGAAAGCTTTTCAAAAGAACTATCTACTTTTTCAAATAAATCATCGTAAATAGCTTTGAAATGTGCTTTTACTTCTTTTTTTACACCTGACTTAGGAACATCATTAATTCTAGCAATTAAATCATTTCTTTTTTCAGCTATTTCATTAATGATATCAATTATTTCGTCGTTTTTTTTACCAGTATTAAGTGATAAACACAAAAAACTATCTGAAATTACTTCATCAACCAAAAAGTCAATGTCCTTTTTAATATTTCTAATACTTGCCATAATTATTTTTTTGCAAAGGTAATTTATTTTATTTCTTTTAAAAAACAGTTTCTCATAATTATATATATCGTTATAAATTATCTATTTAAAGAATTTAACATTATTTAGTGTTTTATAAATCTTAATAATTAACGACAAAAAAAAATCTAATTCGCTTTATTTTAACCACTAAAAGATATTTTTGTATTTCGAAACCTAAAAAAAATAGTTTTTACTATAATAATAGTTGACGATATTTGTAACATGAGAATGATACTTCCTTTTGGCATTTCTTTATTGATTTATCTTTTAGCAGAAATAGCTTTCATATATGGCATTAAAAAACATGTAATAAAAAATAAATTTCGTTTTAAAATTTTCATTTGGGTAGATATTATTCTCAGTCTCTTATTTATTATTGCATTTGCAATATACACATCTAAGATTCGCTCTAATCCTGATTTTATTGCATTCACAAATATGTTTTACACTCTCTCCTATTTTATGTTATTTTTTATACCAAAACTAAATATTGCAATATTTTTCTTATTAAATCAATTTATAAAATTTACTTTAAAAGCTATATTTAGAAAGGACTTTAAATTCAGCAAAATTACTTTAACCGGTGTTATTTTAAGTATATTAATTATAATTGGAATGTTATATGGAATAACCATTGGGAAAACTGATTTTACTGTTAGAAACTCTGAAATTTATTCTGATAAACTTCCAAAATCATTTGACGGATTAAAGGTTGTTCAATTATCAGATATTCATATTGGTAGCCTTTATTATAACAAAGAAGCATTAACTGAAGTTGTAAATATTATAAATAAGCTAAATCCTGATATTGTTCTACTTACCGGCGACCTTGTAAATAATTTCTCAGAAGAAGCAGATGGATTAGATTCTGTTTTTAATAGAATTAATGCACCTCTTGGAAAATTTGCTGTTTTGGGAAATCACGATTTTGGTGATTATACAATTTGGCGAACTCCGGAAACAAAAAATGCAAATCTTGAAAAAATTATAATGCATTATAAAGCGATGGGCTTTAATTTACTTAGAAATTCCTCTGTAACAATAAGCAATAATAACGATAGCATTTTTATTGCAGGCGTTGATAACTGGGGACTTCCACCATTTAAAAAATATGGAGATTTTAAAAAAGCTATTTCAAATATTACTGATAATAGTTTTACGATAATGCTTAGTCATGACCCAACACATTGGAATGAGGAAATAAAATTCTCAAAAAAAGTCGACATTACTTTTTCAGGTCATACACATGGAATGCAGTTAGGCATTGAGAAATTCGGGATTAAATGGAGTCCAGTAAAATACAGATATTCTCACTGGGCAGGACTTTATCAAAATAATAATAGTACATTGTACGTTAATCGAGGATTGGGTTGCATTGGATTTATGGGAAGAATTGGAATGCCACCAGAAATAACATTAATGATAATTCATAAAAAATGATTTTTTTAAATACAATATTCCAAGATATCTGGCACTATACTATTTATTGGTACGAATATGCTCTTTTACTTATTGGAATTATTGTTATTTTATTTTTAATTGTACAAAACAGAGATCCAAACCGAACATTAGCATGGATTTTAGCTATACTACTTATACCAGCAGCAGGAATTATTCTCTTCTATTTCTTTGGAAAAAATTATCGTAAAAAAAGAATATTTACGAAAAAAGAAATAGCAGACTTCAGACAAACAGAGAAGCTTATTGCATGGCAATCTGAGCACTTACTTGATGACTTAGACATTTCAAATTCTAAGATTTTATCAAAAGCAGGAATAATTAGGTTGCTTTTAAATAATAGTAAAGCATTATTAACCAGCATGAATAAAGTAACCATTTTAAATAATGGTGATGAAACTTTTCCTGCAATTTTTGAAGCTTTACAAAATGCAAAACATCATATTCACCTAGAGTATTATATGATTGAAGAAGATACTATTGGTGAAAAACTTAAAAAAATATTAATACAAAAAGCAAAAGAAGGTGTAGAAATACGATTAATTTATGATGATGTAGGGTCATGGAGCCTTAGTGATGAATATGTAGAAGAACTTACAAATGCCGGAGTACAGGCTAATGCATTTATACCTGTAAGATTCCCAAGATTTGCTCAAAAAATAAATTTCAGAAACCATAGAAAAATAATAATTATAGATGGGAAAACCGGGTTTGTTGGTGGTTTAAATTTCGCTGATCGTTATATGTACGGCGCTCCGGATATAGGTTTTTGGCGTGATACTCACTTAAAATTAGAAGGCACTGCTGTTGGTAGTTTGCAAGTTGTTTTTCTTACCGACTGGCATTTTACATCAGATAAATTATTAAATGATTCAAAATATTTTCCGGTATATGAATCATGCGAAAAATGTTTTGTACAAATAGCTACAAGTGGACCCGACTCAGATTGGGACAGTATAATGCAAACTTATTTTTATGCTATATCAACTGCCAAAGATTATTTATACATATCAACCCCCTATTTTATTCCAAACGAAAGTATTTTAACTGCAATAAAAACAGTTGCATTAAGTGGTGTAGATGTAAGAATTATATTACCAAGTCGCTCCGATTCTAAATTAACGTACTATGGTTCTATGTCTTACCTCAAGGAATTGCTCGAGGCAGATGTTCACATTTATATGTATAACAAAGGATTTACACATAGTAAAGTTTTAATTGTTGACGATGTATTTAGTTCTGTTGGTACGGCAAATATGGATTTAAGAAGCTTTGACCAAAACTTTGAAGTAAACGCTCTTATTTATGATGAAAAAGTTGCAACTAAACTAAAGGAATCGTTTATGGAAGATTTGTCTTATTGTGAATTATTAAGTTTAGAAGAATACTCTAAACGCTCAATTTCCAGAAGAATTGCAGAAGGCATTGCCAGAATTTTTAGTCCTATTTTGTAAATTAATTTTTGTAATGGAAACTATTAAATATAACAATGTAGAAGAATATATAACAACTTTTCCTGCTGATACCCAAATTCTATTAATTAAACTTAGAGCTACAATTAAAAAGGCTGCACCTGAAGCAGAAGAAGTAATAAGTTACAATATGCCGGCCTTTAAACACAAAGGCATATTAGTTTATTTTGCTGCATATAAAAACCATATTGGTTTTTACCCTACTTCATCAGGAATTAAAGCATTTCAAAATGAGCTTTCTGAATATCATGTAACAAAGGGTACAATTCAGTTTACATTAAATAAACCTTTACCAATCGCGCTTGTTACAAAAATTGTAAAATTCAGACTTAAGGAAAATAACGAAAAATTAATTGCAAGAATTAAGAAAAGATAATATTATTTTTTACTTATTTACTGTATTCTAATATGCTAATTAGCATAAAATCACATAATAAAAAAAACACCATGTTTGCATGGTGTTTTTTTTATTATGAGCAATGAAACAAATTAATTTACTGTGCTTCTATTTTAATAAGCTTATTAAAACTTTCTTTTTCAGCATTAATTTTATCAGTATTTCCAAAAACACATATTGCCTTCTGATTCAAAATATCCTGAATCATTTTAGAATAAGCCTTAATATCTTCGGGCTTTGCAGATAAAATATCATCTCTGTCTTTTTGAACATCTTCCATTGTACGTTTTCTTAAATGATATGAAAACGCAATATTTCCTTTTTGCTGAAGTGTTAATGGTGAGTCCATATCAGATATAGTACCAATAATATAACGTGTCATAGACTTTTCGTCAGCACTAAAATTGTTTAAATATTCAGGTATTTTATTATAAACATCAAATGTTGATTTTAAATTAGGATCTCTGTACGAACCAAAGGAAACCATGCCGTCAATTGAGAAACTGCATCTTCCCCCATATGCACCACCAATTACACGAACCTGATTATGTAAATAATCTGATGATAAAACCTGTGATAAAACACGCATATTGCCATTCCATTTATATCCGAGTTTCTTAAAATCATATCCGGTCATAACAAATTGCACTTTTGAAGTTGTAAGTATCCCTTCATTCTTATTTTCAAATTTAAATTGCCATGAATTATAAACCGGCTTTTCTGTAGGAAGTACTTTTGTAAATAAAGTTAAAGCATTAGAATATTTTTCAAAATCTTCTTTGCTACATGTTACAGTTGACATCATATTGTCTTTAACAAATAGTAGTTTAGATACTTTTAAAAGATTATTCTTTATAGTTTCAGCATTACTGTCAAAATTCTTTGTTATATCTGTTAAAAACCAATAATACTCTAGTCCATTAGTTAACTCATTAAACATTCCCTCATTACTATAATACGATGGTAAACGTCTGGCGGCAACATTATACCCATTACGTTTAAAAGATGCTTCTGTTTGAGATTGTAAGCGAGTTAAAACCTCTTTAATTCTTTCATTGTCGGTAAATTTTGATTTTAGAATAACCTCTTCTATTAACTCAAACAATTTATTAGTTTTTGAGTTCATTATTTTTGAATTCAGTTTAAAAACAGGAATCAACTTATTGTCATCATTACTCTCAAGATAAGTACTTAATGAAGTACTGAAACCTCCTGTATTAATATTTAAAAAACGATTTAGATCACCATAACTGTATTTTTCTGTATTAACCATACATAAAATATCAGATAACAGAGATGCATAAGGAATCAATTCTTTTGGTAAAACTCTCAAATCGAAGTTTAAATTCACATATTCAATCCCGTTTGTAAACTCTTCATGAAATAGCACTTTTGTTCCACCTATATTTTTTTCTTGACAACTAAAAAATGCCGCTTTTTTGTCGATATCCGATAGCGATAACATTGGTATAGATTCTAAAGCTTTTGGACTATCCTCAGATTTTTGAAAAGCAATAAGATCATTTGTTTCTTTTATTAATGCTTCAATTTGTTCGTTACTTAATTTAGCTTTATAAGCTTTTAACTCATTCTCAATATTAATATTCCTTTCTTTTTCCAGTCCTGGTTTTGGTTCCAGACTAACAAGAACTGAATGTTGGTTATTTAAAATATTTTCTTTTATAATGTGTTCTAAATAATTAGTAGATAAAGCTTTTTTTAATTCAGTTAATTGTTGTTCGTATTCAAGACCTTTAAATGGATTATCTTCAAATAACCAACCCATTTTAATATTATCCATATATGAAATTCCTTTTTGTGCATCGCTACCTTCACGTAATTGAAACTCGTAACGATTTAATACACCAAGAATTTCTTCTTTATCAATGCCTTTGTTTATAGCATCATTTAATGTACTTATTACAATTTCTTTAAATTTCTGTTTGTCCTGTGGATTTGCATTCTGAACATTAAAACTTAATAAATTCTGATTAAAATCCTGAACATAAGCTGAAACATCTTTTCCAATACCAGCTTTTTGCAATGCAACTCTAATTGGAGCAGATTCCTGATTTACCAATACTTCACAAATAATACTTAAAGCTAAGCGAAGTGTATAATCAGCACCACGACCTGTAACAAAATTCAAAGATATATATGTCTGATCAGTTGTTGAAGCTCCCTCCAATACAGGAAAAAACGCTGTTGCTTCTTTAGGTGCACTAAATGGTTTCTGATCTGTAATTATTATCTTACCTCCTGTGCGTGTATAATTAGAAAGATATTTACTATCAATAAATTCAAGCTCTTTATTAATATCAGCATTACCATAAAGGATAATGTAAGAATTCTCGGGATGATAAAATTTCTTATGAAAATCAACAAATTGAGTTTGTGTTAATGTTGTAATTGCTGATGGTAGTCCACCAGATTCACAGCCATAAGCATTATCAGGAAATGAATTTTTTAAATTCTGATACAAAAGTTCTCTCTGAGGGCTCGAAAATGCACCTTTCATTTCGTTATAAACAACACCTTTATATACAATAGGAGCATCCTTATCAGTAAGTTCATAATGCCATCCTTCTTGTTGTAATATTCTTGGTTCTGTATAAATTAATGGATTAAATACAGCATCAAGATATACATACATTAAATTAAAATAATCTTTATCATTCATACTGGCAAAAGGGTACTCTGTTGCATCTCTAGAAGTACCGGCATTTAAATATGTATTTAATGATCCTTTGCCCAAAATGTCAAATGGACTTTTTACAGGAAAACTTTTGGAACCATTAAGTACAGAATGTTCTAAAATATGAGCTACACCATTATCAGTTGTAGGAAGTGTTTTAAAAGTTATTCCAAATGTTTTATTCTCATCAGTTGAAGCAATTTTTAAAAGTTTTGCTCCACTCTTAACATGTTCATAATAATAACAATCTGCATTTACTTCTTTTACAAATCTTTTTTCGATTAATTTAAAACCGTGATTTAAAGTCTGGCTATATCCTGTCATTGCAATAAAACAAAATAAATTAATAATTAAAATTGAGTTTTTCATAAGATATTCATATAATAATTTACACAATATTACTTCTCAAAAAGTACACTAACAAATATATTCAACGAAAAGGAGGTTTTTCAATATGAAATGGAAATAATAAAATTCCATTTACTATAGAAGCTGTTTTTAATTAAAGAAATACTTAAAATATTTATTTCTATAACTGTTCTTAATAAAAACAGTTAATAATTATTTCTCCAAAGGTTGATGCTCGTTTCTTAACAAATCGTTTACTGTTTTTACAGGGTTAAAAGTTATGATTGGAACCTCCACAAAAATGGTATTCCAATATGCCATTGCTCCATTCCAAAGTCCGGGTAATTCTAACGCTTTTAAATCCATTCCATCCTTTGATTTTTTTGAAATAAAGCCTGTATCCGGGTCAATAAATTCAGTTAAATTGAACTTTTTTCCATTAAAATCTTTCACTGCACAAACTAAATCCACAGGATTAAAATGTGAAGCTTTTTTAAATGTATCTAACTGAATTTTATTAGAATAATCAATTTGAGAAGATTCTATTATTTGTAACGAAGAATTACCATTCGCTGATTTTACCCAATATGGACCTCCTCCGGGTTCACCCAAATTTTTAACCATGCCACAAATTCTGATTGGGCGGTTTAAAATTGACTTTATTTCTTCTAAAATTTTCGATTTATCTTTTGAAATTTTTAATTCAACAAAGAAATATTTCTTATAAAACTGACAAATTTCTTTAACGAAATTATCTGAATTTTCACCGTTATTTATTCTCAATAAAAAATCAAAAATCTGATCTCTTACTTTTATTAAAAGTCCACCAATTGTTTTTTTATAAATTACAGTTTGTTTCTTTAAATGATCAGGTACCACATTATCAATATTCTTTATAAAAATAATTGAAGCATCAATTTCATTAAGATTTTCAATTAAAGCCCCATGCCCACCAGGTCTGAACAACAGTTTTTTGTCTGCAGAACGAAATGGCTCATTGTCAAGCTTTACAGCTATTGTATCAGTTGATGATTTTTGAATTGAGTAACTAATATGAAAAATAACATTAAACAATTTTTCGTATTTTGACTGAACTTTTTTTACAAGTGCTTTAAATATTGCCAAATGCTCTGGAGTAACTGTAAAATGAATATTTACATTATTATTTGCAGAAACAGCATACTTGGCGCCCTCAGCAAGATGTTCTTCAAATGAAGTTCTTACTTCATTTTTATAAGAATGAAAACTAAGTAGAGCTTTAGGTAAATTACTGTAATTAAGTCCTTTTTGAGTTAACAACGCAGAAATAATACTAATATAATTATCTTGTTTAAATTCTTCCTCAATATTAAGATTATACTCTTTTTTTAGAACTTCACTCAATTCATTATAAAATGCAAATTGTGGCAGTTTTTCGAAAAATTCCAGTACCATGCTGAATTTTTTATCATTCTCAATATCAACAGATCCTGTCCATTCATCCATAAATGAGAATAAATCTTTAAACATTCTAGTTGCTGCACCTGAAGCTGGAACAAACTTTACAATATTTTCGTTTTCAGTGTTTTTATCATATAATTTAGTAAGTTCAGCTATTTCTTTTTCAGAAAAAACTTTTATCCCATCCTTGTCAATTGCAGGTCTGTCAAGCTCCACAAATGGAAAACCACTCTTAAAAAACTCTATTTGTTTTTCGGCAACTTTTGGGTTTATACCCAATTGTTTCATCTGATTTAAATCTTCTTTAGTAAACATATTTTATAATTTATTTATACTGTCATGCAGAACGTCCTCAACTGTTGCGGACACTAAAAATGACAAAAAACAATAATTAATACCTATTTAATTTCTGTGCTAATTTATAACAAAGCCATGAAAAAAACGGTGCAAAAATTACATCAATTGTAAAATGTACATGCTGCAACAAAACACAAGATGCAATAATAATAGTTAACAAAATAAATATCAACTTAATCCATCTATTCTCGGAGACAAGAAAAAAAAGAAAAATTGTTGCAGTATGACCAGAAAAAAATAAATCCTTAAGATTTGCCCTGCCCGAGTAAAATGAACTTTCGAGTAAAACATCTTTTAATGGTATTATTCCAACCGGTGGCTCAAGTGGAAAAATATACATTGTGATAATTCTGAAAATAAGAATCAACATATAAGCATTTAAGGTAATTAATGCCACTCTGGGTTTTGGAAGCAATAAAATTATAACAAATAACACTGAAAAATAAGTAAGCCCGAAAGTAAAAGCCGATAAATTAACTGGGGTTAATAAATTTAAAAGAGGGTCACTTATAACAATACCTTTTCGGTATTCATTAAAAGTCAGAAATTTTGTAATAAAAACCAGAAGTATAATTAAAACCGGAATTGTAATTAATACCCTAAATTTAAAAGGTTTTATTTTAAATGCAGCTATCCAATTATTTGAAATTGAAGAAAAATACATCCACAAAATATTTATAAAAAATATAGCTTAAAATTACTTTTTCAAAGGTAAAAAACTATGATATTATTCAATCTATTAATGGCATAATATTATAAATACATAAAATACAGCATTATAAAATCTAGTTATTAAATTAAACATAAACGTTTTTAAGATGTCTAATCGGACGTTAAAAAAATTATAATTATGTATAGAATTATACTTACTACAGCTATTGTATTATCAACTTTACAATTTTCGTTTTCTCAGGGAAGGCCTCAGATGGAAGGATTTAGTGGCGAAATCACAGGGAAATTAATAGAAAATGCATCAGGTAAGCCAATGGAATATGGAAATATCTCAGTTTATTCCATGCGTGACTCAACCTTAGCCGGAGGTTCAATCTCCGATGCAAAAGGATTTTTTATAGTAGATAAACTAAAACCCGGGTTTTATAAAGTTAAAATTGACTTTATAGGATATGATAGATTTGTAACAACGGCAAAAGTAAATCCACAAACACCTTCGGTTAATTTAGGCACAATAAAATTAAAACCAGCCTCTACTCAGCTAAGTGAGGTTGTGGTAAGTAGCGAAAAGCCTCTGGTAGAGTTTTCATTAGATAAAAAGGTGATTAATGTTGATAAAAACATTGTAACCGCTGGTGGTTCTGCAACTGATATTTTAAGAAATACACCATCTGTTTCAGTAGATATGGATGGAAATGTAAGTTTAAGAGGAAGCACAAATTTAACTATACTTGTTGATGGAAGACCTTCAATGCTTTCTGGTGCAGATAAAGCAGCCATTTTAGAACAAATACCTGCAAATACAATTGAAACAATAGAACTTATTACAAACCCTTCTGCAAAATATGACCCTGAAGGAATGGCTGGCATAATAAATATTAAAACTAAAAAAGAAAAACGTGACGGAACTAACGGTTTAGTTACACTTAATTATGGAACTTGGGAAAAATATGGAGCATCATTAAATTTAAACAGAAGAACAGGAAAATTTAATCTATATGCCAATTACGACTATAAGAATAACGATAGAAATGGTAAAAGATCGCATGATAGATTTTTTTACATGAATGATACCATTGCTTCAATTTATGATATAAATTCTACTAATAAATCTAAAAACGAGTCACATTCATTTAAAGGTGGTATTGATTATAACATTAATCCCATGAACAGCCTGACTCTATCTGGTAGTTACAGAATGGGAAAACGACCAGGTGACGATTATAGTTTAAATAAGATTTATGACTATACAAATAGTTTAGTAAAAGACTATAAACGTGATGAAATTTCTGATGATGATAATAATAATATTGATTTTGCTTTAGGATTTAAAAGAAAATTTGAACTAAAAGACAGAGAGTTAACCTCTGATTTATATTATTCAAAAAACGATCATAACGAAACAAACAATTATTTACAGGAAAATTATTTGCCCCTTGAAATCACGCCGGAACAAAGATCAAATAATATTGGAAATAATTCTAATATTACTTTTCAATCTGATTATTTAACACCAATAAATGAAAAAACAAAGTTTGGTGCTGGCGTAAAGTATATGATGAGAACTACTGATGACGATTACAAATTTGAAGAATATGATACACTTTCGTATGACACAATAAATAACTTTGCAGTTCAGGATTTTGTAAACAATACTAATCTTTCAAACCGTTTTAAATATACAGATCAGGTGTACGCAGGCTATGCAACTTATTCGATGGAATGGAAGAAATTCAGCTTTCAGGCAGGTTTAAGAGCAGAACAGACATATCAGTTTGGTGAACAAAAAACGATGGATAAAGATTTTACAAATGATTATTTTAGTTTATTTCCAAGTGCACATACTAGTTATTCCTTACCCAAAGAAAACAAATTGCAAATAAGTTATAGCAGAAGAATTAATCGCCCTTCTATTCATTCAATGAATCCATTTATAGATGCTTCAGACCCATTAACTTTACATACTGGTAATCCATATTTAAAACCCGAATATATCAACTCATATGAACTGGGTCATATAAAAGACTGGAAAAAAATATCACTAACATCATCTGTTTTTTATAAGCAAACTGATAATGTTGTTAGCCGTTTCAGAATTATTGATACAACAGGAGTTATAACAGTTATGCCAATAAACGTTAATAAAGCAACTTCATACGGTTTTGACTTTGTAATTTCAACTAGTCCTGTTAAATTCCTGAGATTATCTGGTGATTTCTCATGGTTTAAAACAACATTGGATGGAAGTAATCTTGATACTGATTTAACTAATTCCATTTTTAGTTATAATGGAAAATTTAATGCATCATTTTATCTTCCTAAAAATTTCTCGGCACAAATAAATTGTATGTTTGAAGGTCCTTCTGTACAAGCTCAGGCAATCAGAAAAGAGTTTTATACTGTTGACGCAGGTATAAAAAAAGATTTTAAAAACAAAAAAATATCATTATCACTAAGAGTTAGTGATATATTTAATACAATGAGTTTTAGAATAGTTACAGAGGATCCAAGTTTAAAAGCAAATATGGAATTTAAACGCGAAAGCCGGGTAGCTTACTTTACTTTAACATACAGAATAAATGATGGAGTTAAACAAAAAGAACGCAAAAATCAGGAAATGAATGGTGGTGGAGGTGAAATTGATATGGGAGAATAATCATTTTATATATATATGATTTTATAACAATGGCTTTTCTTTTTGAAGAGCCATTTTTTTATATAATTTTACCAAAAACAAAATACTAAATCTATGAAAACTATTAACCAGCTAAAACCTGTTGAAGTATTTACACAGTTTAATGATATTTTAAAAGTTCCCAGACCTTCAAAAAAAGAAGAAAAAATTATTTTGTTTTTGCTCGATTTTGCAAAAAAACATAAACTTACAGCAAAAAAAGACAGTGTTGGAAATGTATTGATTACAAAACCAGCAACAAAAGGATTTGAAAAAAAGCAAACCGTAGTTTTACAAAGTCACTTAGATATGGTTTGTGAAAAAAACAGTAACAGTAAGCACGATTTTGATAAAGATCCTATCAATGCTGTTGTTGATGGCGAATGGATAACAGCAAAGGGAACAACACTAGGTGCCGATGATGGCATTGGTATGGCAGCACAACTAGCTTTACTTGCATCAAAAACAGTACAACACAGTAAAATTGAGTGTTTATTCACAGTTGATGAAGAAACAGGATTAACCGGTGCATTTGCTTTAAAACCCGGATTCTTTACGGGTAAAATATTATTAAATCTTGATTCGGAAGATGAAGGTGAATTATTTATTGGCTGTGCAGGTGGAAGAGATTCAGTTGCAACATTAAAATTTGAAAATAAAAAAACACCTGGAAAACAGGTTGCACTAAAAATTAATATAAGTGGATTAACTGGTGGTCATTCAGGTGATGATATTCATAAAGGTTATGCTAACTCTGTAAAAATTGCAACAAGATTTTTATGGCAAATAAATGAAAATTATGGAATACGACTCTCCTCTTTTGAAGGTGGAAATTTAAGAAATGCCATTGCACGTGAAGCATCTGCAGTATTCGTTGTTACAAGTGAATTACCAAAAAAAATCATTGGCGATTTTGAATTATTTTCAGCAGCTGTAAAAAGCGAATACGCTTTAACAGAGCCTAACATGACATTAACTATAGAGCTTTGCGAAAAACCACAATATGTAATCGACCGTAAATCGCAATTCAGATTATTAAATGCTTTATATGCATGTCCTCACGGAGTAATTGCATGGAGTCAGGAAATGCCAGGGTTAGTTGAGACTTCAACAAATCTGGCTTCTATTAAATCCATTTCAAAAAATAAAATAGAAATAACCACTAGTCAGAGAAGCTCTGTAGAATCAGCAAAAACAGATATAGTAAACATGGTTTCCAGTGTATTTAAAATGGCTGGTTTTAATGTAAAAAATTCAAACGGTTATCCTGGCTGGAAACCAAATACTAACAGTAAAATTTTAAATATTAGTAAATCTTCTTACAATAAACTTTTTGGAAAATATCCTATAGTTAGAGCTATTCACGCTTGCTTAGAATGCGTTTTATTTTTAGAAAAATATCCTGAACTTGACATGATCTCCTTTGGTCCTACTTTACGCTGAGTACATAGTCCAAGTG
>JACREQ010000091.1 GCA_016218155.1 Bacteroidia bacterium | reverse complement strand
CATATTGGAGGAGATGATTTTGTAATAATCACTACTCCTGAAAAAGTTCGTGATATATGTGAAAACATTATTCAACAGTTTGATAAATTAATTCCAGCTTTATATGATGATGATGACCGTAAAAAAGGTTATATAATTTCTAAAAATCGAAAAGGTAGAATAGAAAGTTTTCCTATAATGACAATATCTATCGGTGTAGTTACTAATGAAAAAAAAATAATAAACCATTCTATAAAAATTGGAGAAATTGGTAATGAATTAAAAAGATTTGCTAAAACTTATAAAAGAAGCAACTATATAATCGATGGAAGAAAAAGTGATGGGTCTGATATTTTTACTCATGATAATGAAATCATAAGGAATAATGGCGGGTTTGATTTTTTTAAGGACCCAAAAGATTTTGAATTTATTTTGCAGGATTTACAAAAATTTCTCAAATATCAGAAAGAAGTAGGGTTAGTTTATGTAAATATTAATCCTATTGACACACTTGCATATAATACAAAAATACGAGATGAAATATTTGAAAATACTTTTCGTATATTTTTTGAATCACAACAGGACATTATAAGAAAGAAAGATATAATCTCAATCTATAATAATGAAAAAAATAAAATTTTTATTTATCTTTCACCAGCACGAAGTAAGATAGGAATAACATCTGCAAACATAGAAAAAATACTTAATAGAATAGAATTATTTGTTCAAAATAAAATAAAAAAAGAACCAAAAGAAGAATTTAGGGCAAATATATCCATGGGTTATAGTTTAATTAATTTTCCGTTTAAGTGTATGGATATATTGTGAATTACCGAGTAGGTCGGGGAGCTCACGCTCCCGTCGCCCTCTAAGAACTGTACAAGCAAATTTCCCTGCATACAGCTCAAGCACTTATAAGATTACATTTTATTGTAATCCGACAGTTAAATTGTTATTTATTTATATTGCGCAAGTGTTGCTTGATATTCTTCTCATAACAAAATAGCTGATATATTCAGGGTCGTATGGATTAGCTTCACCTTTAATCTTAATATATCTCACTAATTTTGTATATGAAATTCTGAGTAATTCCTCAAGCTTCTTTCCGCCTGTTTTGGTTTTACTCCAAGCACAAAAGTCCCATTTGCGTTTTGAATTACTAAAATATTGCTTGATAATCCATCCGCAACTTTTCTTCGGGTGTCTTCTCCTTGCCCAGTACCACAGTGATTTAAACATAACATCATCCGCATGTCTGAATGCTTTACTCGCCTGAATACATTTATGATATTCGCTCCATCCCCTGATTCTTGGTTTTAGTGCTTTTATCATATCACAAGCTTTGCCTTGACTGATTTTGATAATTTCTTTTATCTTTGATGTAAAATCTTTTACACTCCTCTGTGATGGTGTTATAATTAGTTTGTTTCGATACTTTTGTAAATGCTGTCCAAGAAAATCAAATCCTTCATCTATGTGAGTTATTTTCGTTTTCTCTTCTGAGAGAGTTAATCCTCTCGGTTTGAGAAAATCTTTTATTGCAGGGATTATATTTTCTTCTATCAGCTCTTTGGTGGCTGCTGTAACAATAAAGTCATCGGCATATCTTATGAAGTTGACTTTT
>JACREQ010000090.1 GCA_016218155.1 Bacteroidia bacterium | reverse complement strand
TGCTAAAACATCTTTATATGGCAAACAGGTTTCAGAAATTGCATATAAATATTCAGATAAAAATTTTGCATCAGTTCTTTTTGATTCGTACTGGCTTTCAAATCGGGAAAATGTTTTTTCAGGAATTAAAGAATTTTCTCCAAGATTAATAAACCTTTGTGCATTTGATGATCCTGCTCCCCGGTGTATTAATTTGCCATCACCATCAATATATAATAAACTCGGATAACAATGTACATTGTAAAGCTTGGCTATTTCAACTCCTTCACCTTTTTCCATGTCAATTTGTGCGTTTATAAACTTTGAATTATAGAAATCGGCTACTGTATCATTGGTAAAAATATTTTTTGCCATCCATTTACATGGTCCGCACCAAACTGTGTATGCATCAATAAAAATAAGTTTATTCTCTTTTTGTGCTTTTGCTTTTAAATCGGCAAATGAACCTGTTTCAAATTGTATATTCTTATTTTGTGCAATACTTATGCTAAATATATAAATTAAACTAATTGTTAGGATTTTGAATTTCATTCTTTCTTTTTTTTAGTTAACAAATTTAAAAAAAAAATATTAACTGTGGTTTATTAATTAATTATTTGAAGTTTGTATAATTTTAATCATTTATTACTTTTGTTATTATTTTAATTCTAAATAATTTTTGTATATTATTACAAAAAATTATATAACTAGATTGATGAAGACTTCAGTTTTAACTACGATTTTAATGTTATTCACTTCTGTTATATTTTCACAATCTATTGATACTTCATATATAGATAAATGGTTTGAGGAATGCTCTAAAGATATTTCATACTTTTATAAGGTTAATAATTTGGATAGTAATTATAGTGGAATTGAAACAGTATTTGTATGGACTGGTCAAAAGTATTCTGTAAAGAGTATTCTTAACGGAAGTTATTCCGGACCTGCTACTTGGTGGTATAAAAATGGACAAAAGGCAATAGAGGGAAGTTATAAAAATGGTCTTCTTGATGGAAAGCTAATTCGATGGTATCCAAATGGAATAATTCAAAGTGAAGAGATTTATGAAAAAGGAATAGGAAATGATAATGATAAGCACTATAATGAAAGTGGTAAAATTATATATTCCTTAGTACAAGTTGAAAAATACCCTTTTTTTGAAAATACAAATAGTAAAAAAGATTCTTACGATGCAATTAAAAAATATTTGAATAAGCACGCTCAATTATTCAAGTGGTCAAAACTAAATGATATACAGGGTGTTATAAAAGTATATTATACAATTACTGAACAAGGAAAAGTAGTTGATGTGGCAATATATGATGAGGTAAATTATTTCTTAGACAAAGAAGCAATCAGAATTGTTAAAAACATGCCTAAATTTAATCCTGCAGTTAAGGATGGTAAATGTGTTAAAATTAGAACTGTGGCGAAGGTAGAATTTAAGAAAAGTTTAAAATGAGTAAATGTAATGTAATTATTGTTATTTTATTATTAAATGGCAATCTGTTATTTTCGCAAAAAATTGATACAATCTACTTTGATCTTGATTGGCAACAATGTTCAAAAGAGCTAGCTTCTTTTTATAGAATAAGAAAAGTAGATGTAAATTATACCGGTCAACAAGAGGATTATTATATAACCGGTGAGAAGCAACAGATTGTTAGCCTGAAGAATGGTAGTAAAACAGGAAGTTCAATTTATTGGTATAGAAATGGGCAAAAATCAGCAATCGGCAATTATAAAATGGGGCAAATTGATGGTCTTTTTACAAATTTTTATTTAAATGGGCAAAAATCAGGTGAACATAATTATGTTGCAGGTGAATATCATGGCAATTATACACTTTGGTATCCTAATGGTAAGATTAAAGAGGAAGGAATTTATGAAAATGGAAACCGTAAAGAAGATTTTAAGTTATATGATGAAAATGGAATTCGTTATTATCTTTTTTATAAAGTAGATAAAAAACCTTTGTTTCTTAAAACAAATGATGATCTTAAAAGTTCAATTGATCTCAATAATTATATATTGTCCAAGATAAAGGAAATTAAATATATAAAAGAAAAACAATTAGTAGGAAAAGTATTGGTTGGATTTATTGTTAATGAGGAAGGAAATGTTGAGTCTGTTTCAGTTTCTGAAGGAGTTAATCATTATTTGGATATTGAAGCTAAAAAAATAATTGAAAATCTTCCGAAATTTAAACCAGGTGTACAAGGTGGAAATAACGTAAAAGTGAAAATATCTCAACCTGTAATTTTTACATTATAAAATTTTAAAAAAAATAAATCATTAATATAAAGAGCACAGAATAACTAAGTGCTCTTTATATTAATTTGTATTCTTAAACTTCCACAGTCTTTAATTCAAAAGCTTCTTTTCTATAGCTTTCCATAGGAGCGCAAGTGCAAACAAGATTTCTATCACCATAAGCATCATCTATTCTGCTAATTGTTGGGAAGAATTTATTATCTGCAACCCATTTTAGTGGATAAGCAGCTTTTTCGCGAGTGTATTTATGATTCCATTCATTTGCTAACAAATCACAAGCAGGATGAGGTGCATTTCTTAACACGTTATCATTTTCGTCTGCAATACCATTTTTTACTTCAATAATTTCATCGTAAATACTCTTCATTGCATCAATAAAACGATCTAATTCCTGTAGTGATTCACTTTCGGTTGGCTCAACCATTAAAGTGCCATGAACAGGGAATGAAAGGGTAGGGGCATGGAAACCATAATCCATCAATCGTTTTGCAATGTCGGTTTCAATTATGTGAGCCATATCTTTAAACTTGCGACAATCTAAAATCATTTCGTGAGCTACAAATCCATTTTCTCCAGTATATAGAATATCGAAATAATCTTTTAATGATGCAGCAATATAATTTGCATTTAGTATTGCATATTTTGTGGCTTCAGTTAATCCTTTGCCTCCCATCATTGTGCAATATGCATGTGATATGGTAAGAACGCTTGCACTACCAAATGGAGCTGCAGCAACTGCTTCAACACCTTTTGATCCGCCTGTTTTTACTACAGGGTGTTGTGGTAAGAAATCAACTAAATGACTTGCTACACAAATAGGACCAACACCGGGACCACCTCCACCATGAGGAATAGCAAATGTTTTATGAAGATTTAAGTGGCAAACATCTGCGCCAATATGAGCCGGACTTGTTAAGCCAACCTGAGCATTCATATTTGCTCCATCCATATAAACCTGACCACCGTATTGGTGTATAATGTTAGTCATTTCCATTATTGCACTTTCAAATACACCATGTGTTGATGGGTAAGTAACCATGAAACCGCTTAAATTTTCTTTATGTAATTCGGCTTTCTTTTTTAAATCACCAACATTAATATTTCCACGTTCATCACAATCAACTAAAACTATTTCCATGCCTGCTTGTGCAGCACTTGCAGGATTTGTTCCGTGTGCGGATGTTGGAATGAGTACGATATTACGATTTGAATTTCCACGACTTTCGTGATATTTTCTTATAACCATTAATCCTGCATATTCGCCTGCAGCACCAGAATTTGGCTGAAAACTTATTGCGGCAAAACCGGTAATCTCTTTTAACATTGTGCCTAATTCTTCCATTAATTCAAAGAATCCTTCAGCCTGATTAGCTGGAACAAAAGGATGTATGTTGGAAAATTCGGGCCAGCTTAAAGGTAGCATTTCTGTTGCTGCATTTAATTTCATTGTACATGAACCTAATGAAATCATGCTATGTGTTAATGAAAAATCTTTACGTTCCAGTTTTTTTATGTAACGCATCATTTCAGATTCTGACTGATAGTCCTGAAATATTGATTGTTTTAATATTTTATCTGATCGTTTTAAATTATTTTTGAGAGATGTGGCAGTAGGGTATTCTGTTAATTTTGTATGTTGTTTTCCTGCTGCTTCAGCAAAAATATGTAGTATTTTGTTAAGTCTGCAAAGTGTAACTGTTTCGTCAAGTGAAATACCAATTGTATTTGAATCGATATAATTAAAGTTTACTTCTTTTTCAAGTGCAATCTTCTGAACTTTATCAGAACTGATATTTGCTGGAAGTTTTACAATAAGAGTATCGAAATAATCAGAGTTCTCTTGTTTGTAGCCAAATTCAATAAGTTTATTGTTAATTAAAGTTGCAATTGAATGAACGTGATTAGCAATTCTTTTTAACCCTTCAGGTCCGTGATATACTGCATACATTCCAGCCATAGTAGCTAATAATGCCTGAGCTGTACAAATATTTGAAGTAGCACGTTCGCGTTTTATATGTTGTTCGCGGGTTTGAAGTGCCATTCTTAAAGCTGTGCGACCTTTTGTGTCAACAGAAACTCCAATGATTCTTCCTGGCATTGTGCGTTTAAATGCTTCGCGTGTGGCAAAGTATGCAGCATGTGGACCACCAAAACCCATTGGAATACCAAATCTTTGTGTAGAACCGAAAACAATGTCAGCGCCCCATTCTCCCGGAGGAGTTAATAACACTAGACTTAAAATATCTGCAGCCACAGCAACCATAACTCCTGATGTGTGACATTTTTCAACAAAAGATTTATAATCGTAAATATTACCATTTGAAGCTGGATATTGGATAATTGCGCCAAAACATTTTTCGTTTAATGAGAAATTTGCAAAGTCGCCAGTTACAACTTCAATTCCAAGAGGAGTAGCATGCGTGTGAATTACAGCAAGTGTCTGAGGAAAAACATTATTGTCAACAAATAATATATTTGCACCTGATTTTGCTTTCTCGCGGCTACGTGTATTATGCATCATAATCATAGCTTCTGCACCTGCAGTTGCTTCGTCTAATAAAGACGCATTTGCAATTTCCATTTTTGTGAGTTCAATAATAACTGTCTGGAAATTTAATAATGCTTCAAGTCTGCCTTGTGAAATCTCAGCCTGATAAGGAGTATATGATGTGTACCAGCTTGGATTTTCTAAAATGTTGCGAAGTATAACAGATGGTGTTATTGTACCATAGTAACCTTTACCAATATATGATTTAAAAATTTTATTTTTTGAAGCAGTTTTACGAAGATTGTTTAAATATTCGAATTCTGAAACTCCATCAGCCATTTTTAATGGTGACTTTAATCTTATATTCGAAGGTACAGTTTTATCTATAAGTTCGTTAATAGATTTAACACCAATTCTTGTACACATTTTTTCAATTTCATGATCACGAGGGCCATTGTGTCTAATAATAAAATTTTCGGTTGCCATTTTGTTTAATTTATATTAGTTTTACAAAACTTTAAAAGGAGCGTAAAGGTAAAAAGAAGAAATAAACTTTTTTGTAACTTAGCTCATGATTTTGTTCGTATAATATAAAAAGTTGTCAATAGTGAGATTATTTTCATACATATTTGTTCTACTGTTAATTGTAAGTTTTGATATTGTTAAAGCTCAGGATACTATCTGGTTTTTAAGCGGAGAGAGATTAATAACTTCTAATTATACTTTAAAAGTTGAAGATGGAATGTTGACATACATGAATAAAAGAAATAAAGAAAAAAATATAGGTTTGGAATATGTCTTTTCTATTCATGAGAAAAACGGATCAGAAAGAATTTTTTATGAAGCTACAAATATTGATAACACTCCTTTTTCTGTTGAGCAAATGAGAAGTTTTATGAAAGGTGAATATGAAGCTTCACAAAATTATCACGCTACAGGTGCCACATTAACCGGTATAGTTTCGGGTATAGGTGGCTTTTATTTATTTCCAATGGCTTTAAATCTTCCTTTTTTTTATTCACCATTAATTCCAACTGCTAATAGTGCAGTTACAGGAATGATAAATCCAAGCGAGAAAAAAATTATAAAAAAATATCCTCAATATGCCGATGATGAATATTTTAAATCTGGATATAGTGAGGTTGGTAAACAAAAACGTATTTCTCATTCTATTGTCGGAGGTATAATTGGGTTAGCTGTTGGGGTAGCGTCTGCATTTTTGATTAATCCTTAAATTACTAAAAGGTTTAATTCACTCCTATAAATTATTATTAAGTTTTTTTTCTCATTATCTTCGCAGAAATCGTATTTACAATGATTAAGTTTGACAGATTTGTGCTCGACAATGGTTTGCGTGTAATAGTTCATGCAGATAATACAACTCCTTTAGCTGCAGTAAATATACTATATCAGGTAGGTGCAAGAAATGAAAATCCTGAAAGAACTGGTTTTGCTCATCTTTTTGAACATCTGATGTTCGGAGGTTCTGTAAATATTCCTAGTTATGATGAACCTTTGCAATGGGTAGGAGGCGAGAATAATGCATTTACAACAAATGATATTACAAATTATCACTTAACCTTACCTTCTGAAAATATTGAGACTGCATTCTGGTTAGAAAGCGACAGAATGTTAAGTCTTGCTTTTACTGATAAAAGTCTTGAAGTTCAAAGGTCAGTTGTAATTGAAGAATTTAGACAACGCTATTTAAATCAGCCTTATGGTGATGTGTGGCTTCATTTAAGACCCTTGGCTTATACTGTACATCCTTATAAATGGTCAACTATTGGTATATCAGAAGAACATATTTCGGGAGCTAAGATGAAGGATGTAAAAGATTTCTTTTTTTCGTGGTATGCACCTAATAATGCAATTTTGGTTGTTACTGGAAATGTTAATACCGAGGAAATAAAAAAGCTTGCAAAAAAATGGTTTGGTGATATACCGCAAAGAGCAATTTCAAAATCTGTAATTCCACAGGAACCTGAACAAAATGAAACCAGAAGATTAGTTCTTGAGCGTTCAGTGCCTATGGATGCCATATATATGGCATTTAAAATGCCTGGAAGAATGGATATTGATTATAAACCATTGGATATTATTTCTGATTTGTTAGGAAACGGAAAATCATCAAGACTATTCAGAACGCTTGTAATGGAAAAGAAAATCTTTGGCGATGTTGAAGCATATATTATGGGTAGTATTGATACCGGTTTGTTAGTTATTGAAGGCAGATTAAACGAAGGAGTTGGTTTCGAAGTTGCAGAAAATGAAGTGTTTAAAATATTAAATGAATTAACTGAAAATTTATCGGAAACCGAACTTGAAAAAGTAAAGAATAAAGCAGAAGCAACTCTTGTTTTCGGTTATATTGATATTCTGAACAAGGCAACTGGACTTGCATTCTTTGAAATGATGGGCGATGCCAATTTGATAAATACTGAGCTGGAGGAATATCAAAAAGTAACTGTTAATGATTTAAAAGTAGCTTTAAAAAAGTACTTAAGAATTGAAAATTCCAGCATTTTGTATTACAAGTCAATAAAGAATTAGAAATGGAAAGATTAAACAGAAATATTGCTCCTGATTTTAAGTTAATTGATAAAATAAATATCAATACTCCTTTTATTTTTATGTTGCATGATACTATTCCAGTTTATGTTTTAAATGCAGGAACTGAAGATGTAATTAGAATGGAAGTAGTATTTAATGCTGGTTCAAAATATTCAGAAATTCCTTTAGTTGCTGCTTTTACAAATCTAATGTTAAATGAAGGAACAATTAGTAGAACTTCAAAACAACTTGCCGAAGAATTTGATTATTATGGATCTTATCTTCATCTTAATGCTGATCGCGATTTTGCAGAAGCAACACTTTATACACTTGGAAAACACTTTAATAAAACTCTAGATTTATTTACTGATATAATTTTAAATCCTTCATTTCCTGATGATGAATTATCTGTTTTAATTGACAATAAGCGTCAGCGTTACCAGATTGATGAGCAGAAAGTTAAAACGCTTTCGGCAAAGAAATTTAATGAGGTTATTTTTGGAAAAGATCATGCTTATGGAAGAAATGCTGAACTTAACCATTATGATTTAATAGGTTCGCAGCAACTAAAAGACTTTCATAATCGTCTTTATCATAAAAATAATTGTAAGGTGATAATTTCGGGCAAAATTACAGATGATGTTTTGAAAAGATTAGAAACTAATTTTAAAGTTAATGATAATAAGGATTTTGATAATTCATTTATTACTCAGTCCGTATTTCCATCTTCAGATAAGAAGCATTATGTTGAGAAACCTGATGCAGTTCAGTCATCAATTAGAATAGGAAAGCTTTTAATAAATAAACATCATGAAGATTATGCAGGTGTGCAGATTCTTAACACAATATTGGGTGGTTATTTTGGCTCTAGATTAATGTCAAACCTTAGAGAAGATAAAGGGTATACTTATGGGGTAGGTTCTGCAATTGCTTCATTAAAGGATGCAGGATATTTTACAACTGTTTGTGAGGTAGGAGCAGAGTCAACGAATTCCGCAATAAATGAAATTTACAAAGAAATTTATCGTTTGATAGATGAACCGGTTGAAACAGAAGAATTGGGAAGAGTAAAAAATTATATGTTAGGTGAATTTGTTAGAATGTTTGACGGACCATTTGCTCAATCTGATGCTCTTCGCTCTGTGATTGATTTTGGTCTGGATCAAAAATATTTTGAGAATTATTTAATGGTACTTAAAAATATTTCACCTGATGATTTGAAGAAATTAGCAGAGAAATATTTTCAACCTGAATCAATGTTTGAAGTTGTTGCTGGAAAAATGTAAAATTTGTATGTTTCGCTTTTTATTTATATTATTTTTTTTATTGTTAGCGAAATCAGTATTCTCACAAGATATTACTCCGCCTGATACTCCTGTATTAGATTCTGTTAGTGTTGCAAATCCTGTTAATGGTGATGTTCGTATTTCATGGTTTCCAAGCGATTCTGCAGATGTTAAATATTATATTATTTACAGGTCAATAAGTACATCCTGGGAAATTATCGACTCTGTTTTAGCTCCCGCAACAACATATTTAGATACTGGAGCATCTGGGAATTTTCATCCTGAATTATACAGAATTGCTTCTCAGGATGAAGTCAGGCTTAGAAGTCCTATGACTGGACTTGGGCAATATCATAACACAATGTATGTATTTCCTTATCAGGATAGTGCAAATTGTCAGATGGCAATAAGATTAAACTGGAATAAATATTTAAATTGGAATGAAGGAGTGAATGAATATATAATATATTTTAGCGAGAATTATGGTCCATGGACCTATCTTTCTTCAGTTCCTGGTAATACCTCGGTTTATTTTCACGAAACAATTAATGATAATACTTCATATTGTTATTTTATCAGAGCTATAAGTAATAATGGAAGAACATCTACATCAAATAATACTTGTTTTTTTACTAATCTGCCGGATTTTCCACATTTTATTAATGCAGATTATGCTACGGTAGTTAACGAAAACAGAATAGAAGTGTCATTTACACTTGATACTTTGTATAATGTTAAGAAAAATTATAAGCTTATAAGAGCAGAAGGTAATAACGGATCATTTATACCTATTGCTACATTTCAAAATTATATGGCATTAAATTTAGTTTTTTTTGATAATGTGGATGCTTCAAAAATATGGTGTTATAAGCTTGTTGCATATGATCAATGTGGAAATTATAAAGTGGAATCAAATATTGCCAGAAATATTACCCTTAATGTTACATCAAATGAAGATGCTACAGAAACTATAGTATGGAATCCTTATTATAACTGGCATGGTGGAGTTGAAAAGTATAATATTTACAGAGTTGTTGATGATGATTTGCCGGTATTTGCTGGAACTACAATTTTAGATACCGTATTTGTAGATGATATTTCATTATATGCAACTAACAGAACCGGAGCATCAGGTAGATTCTGTTATTTTATAGAAGCTGTTGAAGGCGATAATAACCCTTATGGTGTAAAAGGAGTAGGTAAATCTAATTTGTCTTGTTCAACTCAGTTCTCAAGAGTGTTTGTTCCAAATACTTTTACTCCCAATGGTGATGTGTTAAATGCTGAGTTTTTGCCAATCGTTTCTTTTGTTGATCCTACTCAATATGAATTAAATATTTTTGACAGATGGGGAGGAAAGGTTTTTGAAACAAAAGATCCGCTTAAAGGTTGGGATGGGAAAATCAATGGACGAAAGGTTCCGGCAGGAAATTATGTTTATACACTTTTTTATACTGATAACTCTGGTAATAAAAAAGAAAAGTCAGGATATGTGTTTTTATTTTACCCATAAGTCATTACATTTCTTGCTTTTTTACTTTCAATTTTTGCCTTTAAACTTTCTGTATAATATCTTCTAACTTTTTTATCTTTGCATTATAGATAAAAAATCTTTTGTGTCAAAAATGAAATTCCTTACCGAAGAAGAAAAGGTTGCTATAGAAAAAGAATATAGCGCAATTCTAAAATCATGTCCTCGTTGTAGAACCAAAGAAGATAAGGAACTTATTCGAAAAGCTTTTGATCTGGCAAATGAAGCACATCAGGGTATGCGCAGAAGGTCAGGTGAACCATATTTTTACCATCCAATTAGTGTAGCTAAAATTGCTGCTCAGGAAATAGGGTTGGGAGCAACTTCTGTTGTTTGTGCATTGTTGCACGATGTTGTAGAAGATACAGATTATACCCTTGAGGATATGCAGGTTCTTTTTGGTGAAAAAGTGGCGCGTATAATTGATGGTTTAACAAAAATTTCAAACGTATTTGAGCAGGGAAGCACATCTCTTCAAGCTGAGAATTTTAGAAAAATGCTACTTACACTTTCAGATGATGTAAGAGTTATTTTGATTAAACTTGCTGATAGGTTGCATAATATGCGTACCCTTGATTCGATGCCAGAGTATAAACAATTAAAGATTGCTGCTGAAACTTTATATTTATATGCACCACTTGCTCACAGATTAGGCTTATATGCTATTAAAATTGAATTAGAAGATTTAAGTTTAAAATTTCAACACCCTGCAGTATTTGATGAAATTCAAAAGAAACTCACAGCAAGCGAAAAAGAAAGGCAACTATATATTGATCGTTTCAGCGAACCAATAATTACTAAACTTGATGAAAGCGGAGTTAGATATAGTATTACCGGCAGACCAAAATCAGTTTATTCTATATGGAATAAAATGCAGGTTAAAAGCGTTGCATTTGAAGAAATATTTGACCTTTTTGCAATTAGAATAATTTTTGATCCTGATCCCTCATTACCGGAAAAAACACAATGCTGGAGTTTATATTCTCAGGTTACAGATATTTATCAGCCAAAACCAGATAGGTTAAGAGATTGGGTAAGTACGCCAAAAGCTAATGGTTATGAGGCTCTTCATACAACAGTGATGGGTCCCGATGGGAAGTGGGTTGAGATTCAGATTCGCTCAAAAAGAATGGATGAAATTGCAGAAAGAGGCTATGCTGCACATTGGAAATATAAAGGCGAGGGTACCGATGAAACAGAATTGGATAAATGGATTAAAAGAATTAGAGAATTGTTAGAAAGTACCGATGCCAATGCATTAGAATTTCTTGATGAATTTAAAATGAATCTATTTTCCTCAGAAATTTTTGTTTTTACTCCTAAGGGTTTGTTAAAAAGACTTCCTAAGGGAAGTACAGCATTAGATTTCGCATATGATATTCATTCTCAGATAGGCGATAGAGCTATCGGGGCAAAAGTAAATTACAAACTTGTTTCTCTTAGTCATGTATTAGCAAGTGGCGACCAGGTTGAGATTTTAACAAGTGACAAAAATGAACCTCAGAAAGAGTGGCTGAACTTTGTTACAACAGCTAAAGCAAAATCAAGAATTAAAGATAAATTTAAAAACGAGCGTAAAGAACTTATTGAAAAAGGTAAGGCTGATCTGGAAGCAAAATTTGCAGAACTTGAGATCCCTATAACCAGTATGTTGTTTAAGAAATTAATGATTGGTTATGAATTATATTCAAAAGAAGATATTTATTATAAAATTGGTGCAAAGGAAATAGATCTGGAAAATGTTCAGAAAGTAATAAATCGTAAAACAAGAAATAAATTTATAAGATATTGGCGACTGCAGATAACAAAAACTACTTCAAGATTACCATTGTTAAAGAGAACAAGTGAGGCTCCGACTATTAATTCTAACCCTGAGTTAAAGCCTGTAAATCGTAAAGTTCCATTTATTGTTGATGAAGACTCTGAGGAGCAAAATTATAGTATAGCTAAATGTTGTAATCCTATACCAGGTGATGAAGTAGTAGGTTATCTTATTGATCTTTCAAATGTTATAATTCATAAAAAGAAATGCCCGAATGCTCAGAAGTTAATGTCCAGCTTCGGTGATAAAATTGTTACTGTAAAATGGACTACTAAAAAGGTGCTTTCATTTCTTGTTCGCATAAAGATTAATGGATTAGATAATATAGGAGTTGTAAATAATTTAACAACACTAATTTCAAAAGAACTGGATGTTAATATGCGAACAATATATTTTGATGCAGTTGATGGAGTATTTGAAGGATTTATTGATTTGTATATTCATGATACCTATGACCTTGATGCTTTAATAAGGGATCTTAAGAAAATTAAAGGAATCAATTCCGTAAAACGTGTTGAGAAAATAGAAGAAGAATTATCTGAATAGGATTTAAAATAAAAAAGGCTTCGAAAGAAGCCTTTTTATTTTATTTAATTATTTTTCTATCTTATAATTGAGACTACTCACGTAATTGAAATTTACCCTATATTAAACTTAATAATATGCAAACAGTATAAAATATAAATTACTTAATTATTAATTTTTTATTGTAAACTTTATTGCCTGTTACTTTTACGAAATAAACGCCAGAAGCTAATTCAAATTCTTGGAAAATAATCTTTTCAGTTTTTAAAGTAGTTTCATAAATTATCTTACCTGTAAAGTCAGTTATCGTAACTCTATTGCTTTTTGTTTCTGGATTTGTAAATTCTATTGTAAATTTTCCATTGTTTGGGTTTGGATAAATTAAAAGCTGATCAGATTCAGTATTTTCATCGACTATTATTTGGGTTGTGGATATTTGAATAGTATCAGATAATAAATTAAAATATAAACTATCTCCAGAAGAATTATATGATAAGTAATCTGAAAAGTAAAAATTCATTATTGTTGATGATGAAATTGTAGATTTTAATTTGAACCTGAAAGTAGCAATTAACCCATATCCATCAATACTAATATGGTTAATTCTTGTTTCTGCAGCATAAACTGTATTTGACGATTCGTTTATTGAAGAAAATTTTATAGAATTTGTTCCTGGTGTTGCGAACCAGGAATTGGGGTAATTTACACATCCGGTTCCTGGTTGAATTAATGACGTGTCAAAATTTATATTAAATGCTATTCCATATAAATTATTTACCGGATTTGAAGAATTACCAGCCATAATATCTAAATTAACCCAATCGCCAGGAAAATAAGTATTATTTGTTGTAACAAAGTACAAATCTGGATACGTTTTATAGCTTAAATTTTTATTTGCTTTTGAATGTGAAAACGAGAAATTCAAATTAATTGCCAGAGTGTCTGAATTATTAATTGACCCATCGCCATTACAGTCGATATGTTTAATGTCAAATCCATTTTGTTGTATTGTTCCCCAGTTATCAGAAAGAAAACTTTGCCAAGTATTGCTTTGAATAGAACGAGCAAAACCTGTTTGACCATAATATAAACCTATTGGTAACAAATCAAAATTAGAAACTGATTTATCATTATCAGCATCTCCTGGCCATACACAATCTTCTCTTATGTTAATTGTTATTGGTTCAATAACGTAGCATCCCGCTGAATCTAATTTTATATAATAAGTCCCACTTGTATCAATAGCGGTATAAAAAGTTGGAATTAATGAAATAGAAGCTGATGGATCTTGCCAATAACTTAATGTGCCCATAGAACTACCTGTTGTTATTGTTGATGATGAAATATCAATTACATTTGGAGAACAGACTTCTGATGGGTTAGTAATAATAAGTATGGGTAGTGGATTACTTGTAATTACTATACTAGCCGTGTTTGAACAACCATTAATATCAACAACCGTTAATATATATGCTCCTGCACATAAATGGTCAATGTTTGCTGTATTCTGATTATTTGACCATGTATATGTATATGGAATAGTTCCACCTGTAGCAGTAGAAAATATCTGACCATCACAATAATTAAAGCAAGTTTCATTTATTTCGGATAATGAAACTGATAATGCCGGAGGCTCAGTTATAGTTACTTGTGAAGAGGAAGTACATCCATTTATATCTGTAACCGTAACAAAATATACATCTGCAATTAAATTGCTGATAGATTCAGTTACTTCACTATTACTCCAGATGAGAGAATATCCTGGACTACCTCCAGTAACATTAATCTGAGCATATCCATTGTTTCCATTTAAACAACTAACATTTGTCGAGTTGTTTATCTCTGTTGTAAGTAATGGTGGTTGTGTTAATGAAATATATGCAATAGCAGCACACCCATGCGCATCAGTAACTGTTGCAGAATGCATTCCTGCACATAATGAAGTTCCAGTTTGACTTGTTTGAGAATTATCCCATAAATAAGTAAATGGTGCTGTTCCGCCTGATTCTCCAGCAATAGCTTCACCAATACATTGACCAAAACATAAAATGTTTGTTGAAGGGGTTATTGAAGCAACTGGACCAGAAAGATTATTTATTGAATATGTTCCTGTACCTGTACATCCATTAACATCTGTTATGGTAACTGAATAACTTCCTGCTGGCACCCCTGCTAAATTTTGAGTATTTGCAGCATTTGACCATATAAATGTAAAAGGTGCAACCCCATTGGTTACAGTTAGTGTTATGGCACCGTCTGATTGATTACAATGAGAATCACCAGTTATCGCAGATGTTGTTATTTGTGGTGACTGACCAATTAAATTAGTTGCAACTAAAGTACAGTTATTTGCATCGCTGATTGTTACGCTATAAGATCCTGTGCATAATGCAATTGCAGTTTGAGTTGTTTGTAAAATAGGATCGTTCCATTGGTATGAATAAGGTAATGTTCCTCCGGTAATACTGGTACTTAATACACCATCACAAAAACCATAACAAGTTGGATTTGTAGATGTAAAAGTATTTCCCAAAACAGAAGGTTGTGTTATTGTCACAGTTGAAATAAATGGACATCCACCTATGTCGCTGGTTGTAACAGCGTAAATTCCTGCAGCTAGCCCTGAAATTGTTTGAGTTGTTGCCCCTGTTGACCATAAATACGAATAAAATGAAGTGCCTCCACTTCCGTATACAGAAGCCTGACCCGTTGAAGCTCCATAACATAAAACATTACTTTGACTTGTTGTTGAAGTTAAATTATTAATTGTAAAATAATAACTATCAGGAGGCAATATGTTTCCAGCAGTATCAGAAATTGAACCTGCAACGATTACTGGTAATAAAGATAAAGTAAATATGCCGTTAGCTGAAATGGGAGGGCTTATTGTTATCGTAAATATACTATCGTATGTTGCACCTGAAACGCAATTGGCTGAGGAAATTGAAGTTATTGTATAATTTGTGTCAGGTCCAATAAGACTGAAATCGTCAATACTTACTGTATTACATTTAATGTTTTTACTAAAGCTTACATTTATTGAAGTTGCACCACAAGGAATTGGAGTATTTATTGAGCTAAATGGTGATGGTATAGTATCAAATAGTAAAGCTGTTGATGCTCCAAAATCAATAGTATAACCATCAACTGAAGCAGAATACTGACTAACATTAATAACATACGTTTCTCCTGCAATTACAGGTATTACAGGTTCATTAAGAGTGTTGCAACCGAGAAAATATCCATTTGGACCTGTATTCCCTTGTTCACTAGGAATAGTTGTTGTACAAGAAGCATTATTGTAGACTGTTGTGCTTCCGATAAAACTACAGCTAGCTGCTAGTGAAGCATTGGTTTTTATATCCTGGCAGTTATTGTAAGTTAAATTGAAAACAGCCCAATCATAATCATTAGTATTATTATTCGGATTGATTGTGAAATTTAAATTTCCACTTGTTTGTACAGTAAAAGTGTACCATACATCATTTTTTTCACCTGCACCTAAACATGATAATACAGGATTTATTTCACCTAAAATATTTCCTGTTCCGGAATATGAATAAGTACAACTATATGTATTTTGAGTAATGGGAATAGCACCCAAACAATCCTGATTATTTGGAATTGGCGGAACATAAGTATGAGCACAAATACCAAAAGTACCAAGAGCATCATTTCCATATTCCCAAAATCTAATATATACTGTTGAACCAGGTAATAATCCTGTTCTTGTAATATTAGGCATACCAAAATTAGAACTACTATTATCATCGCAAGTTACTAAAGCAAGTGATGTACAAGTACCAGTATACAATGCCATAGCGCCATCAGCCATCGTACCAGCTTGTCCATCAAATTGCATATTACCACTAGCCGGAACAACTGCAGAAAACCATACATCACCACCAACATAGTTCCCACAACCAGGTGCCGGAATACCAATTGTCGCTGAAGCACAAGTATTAGTTGAATTTGTATAGATACATGTAGCATTAACAGGAAGGGGTGTAGCCCCAGAACAATTATCGTTTACTATACCACCAACAGATATTGCAGAAATATTTAAAGTATAAGGATTACAATTAGGTGATGCCCAGGAATCAATAATTAAATAATAAGTATGACCAGCAACAACACTAACACAACCATCTTGATTACCTGCAGAACTTTGTGCTGACCAGCTACAAGTTCCACTAGAAAATGGACAACCATCATATAACATCGCACCCATATAAGTTCCAGATGAAGCAACATTAATCGTTATGCTTCCCGTTGTTGCTGGAGTAAAAACGTACACAACATCTTCCCCTCCATAATATGAAGAACTTCCACAAATTGTAGCAATATTAGAGCTTGTTAAATCATTAATTGCACCACAAGTTGTTTGTGCGCCAGAATTATAAGGCAATGCTGCAATATTTGTAACACCAGTTCCTAAACCACCAGGACACGTTGGAGGAGGTGGAGCTGTACCAACGCAAACATTAAAAGTACTTGTTTGTCCTATAGTAGCAGTAGAAGTATAGACTCTTAGGTAATATGTCGCACCTATTGTCAATCCTGTCAAGTCACTTTGATCACCATCATTACACGAAATATTAACTAGCACTCCACAAGAACCACTATATATTGCATGATACATGTCTGTAGTAGATCCTAAAACATTAGTTAGAGACACCCTATGACTTGTACTAGTAGCAACAAACGAATACCAAACATCATCATTTGCAGTTCCTCCACAAGGAGCAATTGCATTTGCAGATGCAGTAGCACCTAAAACAGTACCAGATGTTACAATTCCACACAAGTAATCAGGATTTACTGTAAGCGTTGTTGCAACTGCACATTCATTATTTGTAGCAGGAGTTGGACCTTGTGTTATGCAAATATTAAATGTCCCTGTATTTGTACCACCATATGCCCAGAAACGAATCCAATAAGAAACTCCAGGTGTAAGTCCGGTTTGAGTTATCATTGGCATTAATCCAGGACCACCATCATCGTCACAAACTATTTGAGTTGGAGATCCACAAGGTCCATTATACAAAGACATTCCACCATCTGTAATACCTGCAACATCAGTTGTTATTGTTACACTTCCACTTACCGGAGCAACAAACTGATACCACACATCTGGAGCTCCAGGCGAAGCACATGTTGGTGTACCACCATTATTAGCATTTGCCTGGTATGCTTTACCAACAGTTGTTCCAAGTGTATAGGAGCAATTACTATTTACTATAAGATTAGTGGCAGCACAGGGTGTATCTCCTTGAGAAAAAACGTTTAAGGAATTTGCCATTAATAAAGCAATAATTAAACTTCTCTTACTGTATTGTGTTATTTTATTTAATTGTAATATCTGCATTATTATGAATATTTAATAAATGGATTTTATTTTCTTACTATAGTTTAATATTTAATTTGTTAGCAATATATAAAAAGGTGTCTGTCGGTATTGATTAACTGAAAATGTTGGAAATTAAATTCATAATGAAGAATGTATATCTGTGATGGTGCAATTTATTAAAAATATATATTTGAAACAACAAATAATAGAATATTATAAAATATCTATTTTAATCTGTGATTACTATCAATTAAAAAAGGCTTCAAAATGAAGCCTTTTTTAATATAAAAGTGTTTTGTTTTACCTTATTATTGAGACTACTCCGGTAACCGGATCTTTATCTTCTCCTAATTTAACAATGTATACATATCCTCCCATTGGTAAATCATTTCCGTTAAATATACCATTCCATCTTTTTGCTGCATCTGTATATTCCATTCCTGTACCATTAAAGCTAAAAAGAACATCACCCCAACGGTTAAATATTTCAATAGATACATCAGAATATCCCGCAATTCCGATAATTTCAAAATCATCGTTTTTGCCATCGCCATTAGGTGTAATAACTGTAGGTATTTCAAGTGGAATGTCAATTGTAAATGTGTCAACCATTGCACATGTATTTGCGTCAGTAATTGTTATTATATAATCACCTGCAGGAAGATTAGTATTGCTTGCATTTGTATTTCCATTTGACCACAAATAAGTGTAAGGTAATTGACCTCCTGTAACAGTTAGTGTAATATATCCCATATTATTTGCATCAAGTCCGATTGCAGTATCAGAAATAACAAATGATAATGGATCAAATAATGTAACAATCGACACAGTATCGCACATATGCGAATCAGTAATTGTAACGGTGTATACTCCTGCTGATAAACCTGTAGCTATTGAATCCGATATTCCACCTGTCCATGCATAAGTGTATGGAGGTGTTCCGCCATTTGTATTAATAACTGAGGCAGTTCCATTTGTGCCGTTTCCGCATGTTGGATTAGTATAAGTAACTGAATAGCTTAATGCAGTAGGTTGACTAATTGTTGCAATATTTGTAGAAGTACAGTTGTTAGCATCGCTTACGGTTAGGTTGTATATGCCTGAAGGTAATCCTGTAACAGTAGAATTAGTGCTTCCACCTGTCCATAAATAAGTGTATGGTGTTGTACCTCCTGATGCATTTGCTATTAATGTTCCATTGTTACTACCAATACAAGAAATATTATTTGAAGTAATACTTGAGCTTAATCCGCTTGTTGGTTGGGTTATGGTTATTGTTGTATCGTCGCTACAGTTATTGTTATCTGAAACTGTTACTGAATAACTGCCTGCACTCATATTACTTACAGTGCCTGTTGTTTCTCCTGAACTCCAGATAAAGCTGAAAGGAGGGGTTCCGCCTAACATTGTTGCTGTTATTGATCCGGTTGAGCTTCCGTAACAAAGTACATTTGTTAATTGAGTAACCTGAACTGTTCCGGCAGAGATATTGTTAATATTGGCAGTATATGTAGCGCTACAAGCATTGGAATCATATACTGTTACAGTATAATTTCCAGATGCTAAATTAATAATTGTATCATTTTGTGAACCTGTTGTCCAAATGTATGTATATGGTGCAGTTCCACCGGTAACAGCAATGTTAGCAGAACCATTACTTGCACTACAGTTAGCTTGAATTGTATTTCCTGTAATATTAAGTTGAATAGGAGCATTAATATGAACTGTATCTGTATGGGTACAGCTATTTATATCAGTAATCGTAACAATATAATCTGCATTACCTGCTAATGTAGATACTGTATCATTAGGTGTATTTAAAGCATCATTCCATATAAAACTAAATGGTGCTGTACCACCGCTTGCTATTACTATTGCCTGTCCGTTGTTACTATTATAACATTTTGGCAAAGTTGGTTCTAAAATTACTGAACTGATTTGCGTTGGTTCAGTAAATGGGCCACTAAATGTTCTTATGCAATTATTTAAGTCGGTAACTGTTAATTGATATGTGCCAGCAGTTAAGTTCGATATTGTTGGGGTTGTAGCTAAGTTACTCCATAAATAAGAGTAAGGGCTTGTGCCACCTGTAACATTAATAGTTACACTTCCATTGTTTCCTCCGTAACATAGTATAGGAGTAATTGAGCTGATAGAAAGTTGCAATTCTGATGGTTCTGTAATATTAACAGATTGGATAGTAATACAGCCATTTGCATCAGTTACAGTGACAGAATATGTCCCTGCTGCTACATTATAAATTGAGTCTGTAACACTTCCATTTGACCATAAGAAAGTGAAAGGCGAGGTGCCACCACTTGTAACAACAGAATGTGCAAATCCAAGTGAATCTTCAAAACAAAGGTTATTTGTTGTAACATCAAATGCAACAACTGCGGCATTTAAGTCAGATACATTTCCTGTAAACACAAAATTACATGAATGATTGTCAGTAATAGTTACATTATAACTACCTGAGATAAGATTTGAGGCAAGTGCTGTTGTTTGGTTTGCAGCATTTGCATCCCATTGATATAAGTACCCTGGTGTTCCACCTGTAGCATTAACAGTTAAGCTTCCATCATTTAAACCACAGTGAGCATCAGCTATTGTAAAAGTAGCTGTTAAATTTGCCGACTGATAAACAGAAACAGAATATACAGAAGTACAAATATTATTGTCGGTAACTGTAACAGTATATGTTCCAACTGGAATATTTGATCTGTCTTCATTAGTTGAATTATCATTCCATAGATAAGAGAAAGGTGAAGTTCCACCAGAAACAGTTAAATCAATTTGTCCTGTAGATAATCCATAACAAAGTACAGAATCGGTAACTGAGTTTAGTGATATTAATTGTGGTTCAACTACATTTAAAGTAGCAACTGACGTACAAAGGTTTATGTCGGTAACTGTAACAGTATATACTCCGTTACTTAAGCCACCTGTATTTGCGTTATTACTTCCATTTGACCAATGATATGAATAAGAAGGAGTACCTCCTGTAGCAGATGCCGAAGCTGTTCCATTATTTCCACCAAAACAGCTTATTTGTTGTGATTGACTGGCTGAAGCAGAAAGAAGTGTTGGTTCTGAAATGTTAATTGAACTGGTTGCTGTACAACTGTGACTATCTGTTACAGTAACAGAATAGGTTCCGGCAGTTAATCCGGAATTGTTTGCAGTAGGTGTTCCATTTGACCATGAATATGTGTATCCTGCAGTTCCACCAGTTGTAGTTGCTGTTGCAGAACCATTACTTCCACCATTACAAGCAACATTTGATACAGATGGTATTGTTAATAATAAAGCTGAAGGTTGGTTTATTGTTGTTGATGTAGTTGATGTACATGAGTGCGAATCAGTAACTGTAACTGAATAACTTCCTGTAGCCAGATTAGTTATTGTTGCAGTTGATCCTCCATTACTCCATAAATATGTATAACTAACTGTACCACCTGAAGCAGTAACTGAAGCAGATCCGTCAGAACCACTATTGCAATTTACGTTTGTGGTTGAAGAAATTACAGAAGAAAGCTGCGATGGTTGAGTAATGTTAGTTGAGGAAGTAGAAGAACAACTTCTTGAATCATATACTGTAACAGAATATGATCCTGCACCAAGTCCTGTTGCCGTTGCAGTTGTTGCACTATTTGACCATAAATATGTATAACCTGGTGTTCCACCTGAAGCACTAACAGTTGCAGTTCCGTTTGTCCCACCAAAACATAAAGGACTTACATTTCCTGTAACTGTTGCAGAAACAGCAGTCGGTTGTGTAATGTTTACTGAAGTTGATGCCTGACAACCTAAAGCATCTGTAACAGTAACACTATAGCTATTAGATACTACGCCTGATATAGAAGTTCCGGTTCCTCCGTTTGACCACAGATAAGAATAACCAGGGGTTCCTCCTGTTGCAGAAATTGTTGCGCTGCCATTACTGCCACCAAAACAAGATACATTAGAAGAGGCAGTTAATGAAACAGATGGAGCTCCGGTATTATTTACAGAAACTGTGGAAACACTTGAACAATTATTTGCATCCCTTACAGTAACAGTATAAGAACCTGCTAAAAGATTTGTTATTGTTGCTGTTGATCCACTGTTTGACCAAGCATAGGTATAAGAAGGTGTTCCTCCTGATGCACTAACAGTAGCACTTCCATTAGAGTTTCCGCATGTAGCATCTGTTTTGCTAGTTGTTAAACCAATTGCGCCAGGTTGTCCGACAGTTGCAGTTTTAACTAGAGTACATCCATGTGAATCAGTAATTGTTACACTATAGTTATTAGGAGTTAAATTTGTTGCTGTTGCTGTTGTTTGACCGCTTGGGAACCAAATATATGAGTATGGACTTGTTCCTCCTGAAGGTGTTGTAGTAGCAGTTCCATTATTTCCACCATTACAACTTGTGTTTGTTGCTGATGAGGTTGCGGTTAATACTGTAGGTTGGTTGATCGTTGCTGATTGAGTACCAGTACAATTGTTAACATCTCTAATTGTGACAGTATAAGTTCCTGCAATAAGAGTTGTAGCTGTTGCTCCTGTTTGTGAGTTTGACCAAAGATAAGTATATGGCGAAGTTCCTCCAGCTGCAAGTACAGTAGCAGATCCATTGTTGCCACCATTACAATTAACATTAGTTTGTGCAGAAATAGAACCAGATACTACAGCAGGTTGTGAAACTGTTGTTGAAGATACAGATGTGCATGAATGAGAATCAGTAACTGTTACAGAGTAATTGTTAGCAATTAATCCGCTAATTGTAGCTGTTGTTTGTGAGTTTGACCATAGGTATGTATATCCTGCAGTACCTCCTGAAGCACTAACTGTTGCAGTTCCATTGTTTCCTCCATTACAGTTAACATTGGTTCTTACAATTGATGAGCTTAAAACAGATGGTTGGGTAATTACAACAGATGCTGTGGTGTTACATAATCCTAAATTGTCTCTTACAGTAACTGTATAAGTTCCAGCAGTAAGACTTGATACAGTTGCAGTTGTTGCTGCATTACTCCATAAGTATGTATATGGAGGTGTACCACCACTACCAGCTGCAGTTGCACTTCCATTATTTCCACCACTACAATTTACGTGACTGTTAATTGTAGCAGTTGCACTTACGCCGGAAACAGAAAATGATAAACTATTGCTGTTAATAAGGTTATTACAAGCATCAGATACCTGACCTACTAGGTTTAAATTATAGCTACCTCCAGCAGTTAAATTTTGATTAAGTGTAATTGTAAATGATTCACTTTCAGTTGTTCCTGCATTGCAGTTTACGCTTGTAATAGAATAAGGTCCACCTGGTCCGGTAACAGTAAAGTCACCGTTTTGGACAGAGCTACATAAAACTCTTTCACTAAAATTAAAAGTAACTGTACTCTGACCACATGCAGGAGAACTAGTAATTTGTTGCAAATATGGTGGTGTAACATCAACTACAGTTCCGGAGCTTGAACTAAAGTCAATTGTATAACCGGATTGCCCCGTAGTACTCCAGTTACTTACATTAATTACATATGTTTGCCCAACCACAACCGGTATAGGTGCATTCCAGTTAGTGCTGGATGCACTTCCATTCTGATGATTCGAAGTACTTCCGGTAGCACATCCTGTACTACCTGTCAAGGCAGAATAGTTACAACTAACCTCAAGAGCATCATTTAAAAATAAGTCGTTACATGTATTATTTGTTATATTATAAACTGCCCAATCATAATCATTAGAAGCACTGTTTGGGATTATAGAAAATGTTAAATTTCCTGCTTGTTGAACGTTAAATACATACCATACATCATTTTTTTCTCCTGCTCTTAAACAAGAAGATACACCATCAAGTTCATATCCATAATTTCCAGATCCAGAGTATGAAAGAGTTGTATAATAAGAGTTACCACAAATTGGAATTGCACCTAAACAATCCTGATCACTAGGTGAACCACTTCCGGTAGAAACGCAGCTAATAATACCTTTCCATCCAGTAGCAGTAACTGAACCATCTGAATGCCAAACAAAGTGTAGGTAACCTGAATGTGAAGCTACACTAAAAAATTCATTTCCAGTGGCTCTTCCTAAATATGGAGCAGATGTGTTTTGTCCATCATATACATCTAAGTAATCATAATTCGCTTCAGTATCAAAGGTACCAGCAGTATTAAAAAAACTGATGTATATTTGAGTGCCATTATTGGAATGAAATGTTACTGAATAGTCTTCGCTTACAGCATAGCTACCTGCATCGCCACCTGAATCATAAAAAGTTCCTGAGCAGGTGTTAATTGTCTGACCGTTATAGGTATTGATTTGATATGTCTGACTAAAAATTATCTGGCTTAATGAAACCAAAAATATAAGGGTTATTATTTTTTTCATAGCTTGATAATATTTATTTATTAAGTTTTATTGAGTAATCAAGATATTCCAATCCTGTCATCTTTTTATATTCTTCAGGATGTGTTTCAATCCAATTTTGTTTTTCCTTAAGTAAATTGGCTTCTTCAGTTTTACTTCTTTTATCTGAAGTAATTACAGGATAACTTGAAGGGTAAACCCACTCATTTCCCGGAACTGGTTTAGGGGTATAACCAATAATTGGATAACTGTCTTTCCATTCCATTAAAGTTGCATGAGTAAGTTTGTTGTTAACTGTTACATAAGAAACATCATAGTCGACATTTTCCTGTAGTAAAGTTTTTCTTATTAAATCTGCATTAATTTTTAATTCATTTTTTGTAGTTAGTTCGCACCTTCTGTTATAGAAAATTTTAAACGAAACTACTCCTGGTATGTTTTTAATTTTTGTAGAAATTAATTCTGACTGTATTGCATCTTTAACACCAAGTATTGTAAAAATAGCAGTTTTAGTTTTATTTTCAGGATTGGTTTTTACAAATTTAAATTCTACGTCTGAATTTTGAGAAAACCCAAAACTGTAGGTTATTAATGCAAAAACAACAAAAAGGATTTTTTTCATATTAGTAGGTTTAAGATTTTCAAAAAAAATATATTTCAAAAACTAATAAGTTTTTGACGATGGTTTTATTCAAAGGTTGTCTATTTTTAAAAATATTTTTATCAAAATTAAGTATTTTTACTCATTATTAAAAAGAAAAGACAGGTATTTAAACGTTTACGTGAATTGAAAGTTTCAAATTTTAAATAATCTTTTTTGAATTAACTTTTGTATTTTTTGATGAATCGCCTTTAATCATTGTATTTGTGTATTAATTTTTATTCAAAATTTTATTAATTTTAATTCTTAATATTGTATAATTCAAAAAAACATCAAATATGAATTTATTATTTGTAATTATTTTAGTAATCGTAACAGGAGGAATTGTTTTTTTTACAGTATTTTATGTACTGAAAATGTTTCTTGATAATGAAAATAAAAGAAGAATTCATGAAACGGATAAACAAAATTTAAAACTTATAACACCCGTGAGGTTACAGGCTTATGAAAGGATTATTTTATTTCTGGAAAGAATTTCTCCAAATTCATTAATTGTTAGATTGCAAGCCCCAGGAATGCAAAGTCTTCAACTACAGATGGAAATGCTAAGTTTAATACGTGCAGAGTTTGAACACAATCTTTCGCAGCAAATTTACATGTCAGATAGGGCATGGGAGGTTGCTAACAGTGCAAAAGAAAATGTAATTAAGCTGATTAATATTTCTGCTGAAAATGTTGATAAAGATGCTCCTGCAATAGAACTTACTAAACAAATTATGGAACAATGGGTAAATACTAATCCCAGTCCTGTAAAAACAGCTATTGTTTACATTAAAAATGAAGTTTATACTTTGTTTTATAAATAATATTCTCTTTAGATTTAAATGAAAAAGCAAGCTCTCGCTTGCTTTTTCATTTAATATATACCTGAAAGATTTTTAAACCTGTTAGGTATGAAATATTATTTTATTAAATCAACACTTCTTTTTACAAATTTGTTTAGTGCTTCACCTTTTAGTAAATTATGTGATAAGAGTGCAAGATCAATTAGCTGATTGACAATTTTATTACTTTTTCCAAAATCCTCAAGTACTGTTCGTTTTTTGCCTTCAATTTCTTCAATTTGTTTTGAAAGCTCCTCTTTTTTATCTTTTTCAGTTGATAAAATTTCTTCTTCCTTTTTACCTTTTATGGTTTCATCCAATTTTATCTTTTCTAATTTAAGAGGATTAAGTTCAGTTGAGAATTCCTGCAGAGATTGTTTTAAATCTTTATTTTTTTGTTTAGTGAGCTTTGTTACTAATGGGTGACTTGCATTTAGTATTAATGAGTAACTGTCAGGTAAAGCACCGTACATGCCATGTCCACCACCTAATGCTGACATGTCTTTCATTCTTCGCATATATTCTGAGCGTGTAATTAAAACAGGAGAATCGTTTTCGGAAAGTGCTTCGAATGATACAAAGAAACGATCACTTTCAGGTAAAGCACCTAAAAACATATGACGAAGTTCCATTTGTTCGTCTTCTGTTAAATCAACTTTTTTAACTTCTTCTTTCTCAATTAATTTTTCAATTGTGTCGGCATCAACGCGCTTAAACATTGTGTTTTTAAGTTTGCCTTCGAGTTGATTTATAAAATGTGGGTCGAGCTGACCATCCATAAACAAAACATCATAGCCTTTATTTTTTGCTACATCAATATATGTATATTGTTCTTCTTTATTTGTAGCATATAAATAGATTGCATTTTTATGCTTGTCTGTTTGGTTTTCTTTTACTAGTTTTTCATATTCTTCAAGTGTAAAACATTTATCGTCAATGTTTTTTAGAAGTACAAATTTCTCAGCTCTTTCATAAAATTTTTCATCTGAAACCATTCCGTATTGAATGAATATTTTCAAATCATCCCATTTCTTCTCAAATTCGGGGCGTTGATTTTTAAATAATTCCTGAAGTCTATCAGCTACTTTTTTTGAAATATGTGATGATATCTTTTTAACATTAGGATCGCCTTGTAAATAGCTTCTTGAAACATTTAGCGGAATATCCGGTGAATCAATTACACCATGAAGTAATGTCAGGAAGTCGGGAACAATACCTTCAACCTGATCTGTAACAAATACCTGATTGCAATAAAGCTGTATTTTGTTTTTCTGGATTTCGAAATTGTTTTTAATTTTTGGAAAATATAAAATACCTGTAAGGTTAAACGGATAGTCAATATTCATGTGAATATTGAAAAGTGGCTCGTCAAAAGAAGCTGGGTAAAGTTCTTTGTAAAATGAATTGTAATCTTCTTCTTTTAATTCAGATGGTTTTCTAATCCACAATGGTCTTGTGTTGTTTACAATATGATCTTTGTTTGTATCTTCATATTTACCGTCTTTCCATTCTTTTTCTTTTCCGAATGCTATTTCAACAGGCAGGAATTTACAGTATTTTGTTAAAAGTTCATTTATCTTAGATTCTTCAGTAAACTCTTTGTTCTCGTCATCCAGATAAAGAACTATAGTTGTTCCAACGTCAGTTTTTTCGGTATCTTCAAGAGTAAATTCAGGAGAGCCATCACATGACCATTTTACTGCTTTTGATCCCTCTTTATATGATAAAGTTGTTAACTCAACTTTTTTTGCAACCATAAAAAGAGAATAGAATCCTAAACCAAAATGCCCTATAATATTAGCATTGTCTTTATATTTTTCAAGAAATTCTCCTGCGCCAGAGAATGCAATCTGATTTATATATTTATCAACTTCTTCAGCTGTCATTCCAATACCATTATCGGCAACTGTTAAAGTATTATTATCTTTATTAACACTTAAATTAATTCTTAAGTTTTCCACATTGCCTTTGTATTCGCCATGTGATGCTAAAGTTTTAAGCTTATTTGTTGCATCTATTGCATTTGAAATTAGTTCGCGAAGAAAAATTTCATGTTCAGAGTAAAGAAATTTCTTTATAATCGGAAAAATATTCTCGGTGGATACACCAATTGAACCTTTTTGCATAATATATGAATTTTAAAGTTTGTGTGGCAATTTTCAAACTATATGCCATGTGATAAAGTATGACAGAACGTCAGTGGTATTAATAATTTAATTGAAATTCTTAAATATAGCTAATTGCAGCGATTTTATAATGTGTCAAAATTTCTGTAGAATAAATGCAGAATAAAATCTGATTTAATTAAAAATAAATTCAGTTAAAACGTAATAAATGCCTAATAAAGCTACAATTACTGTTAAAGTTAAAAAAAGAACTCTAGTAGAAAAACTTTGACTTTTTGTAAGCTTAAGTCTTTTTTCGCTAATAATAAATTTTACATTATTCTGAATTCTTAAAAATGAATTTTCATTTTTTTTGATAAAAGATACAGCTCCGCATTTAATAGCATGAGTAGCAATATCGATATCGTCAATGCCGGATAGCATTATTACTTCAATGTCAGGATTAATTACTCTGATATTTTTTAAAATCTCGATTCCGTTCTTTCCTTGTGGGTTAGCATTGGATTTAAAAAGGTAATCCAATATAGCAATATGAATCTGTCTTTTGTTAAATGGATTTTTATTTATGAATTCAATAAATTCTTCTCCACTGGCAAAGGAGTATATTTTATAATCTCCAGTCTGCTCAAATTTCGTTCTTAGTATCTTATTGAGCAATTCATCATCGTCAACAAGGTATATGTTAATGTCTGATTCTTTTATGTTTACCATTTCCTTTTAAGAAAGTTTTAGGGGATGGTAAAGTAGTAAAAAATTTGATAAAAAAAATGATAAACTTTGTTCTTTTAAGGTGTTTTTTGACTAATCTTCTTTTTCTTTACTTTAGGATTAGTTACAAATATATCCGAAACCAATACCCATTTTCCCTTAACAAGTTGCAAACCATCAAAAGACCCGTCTGGTCCATAAAACTGAAATTGCCCTTTTTCGGAAGGTTTTGATGGGCTTAAATGATCAAAAACAATAGCTTCAACTACGTCATTATATTTACAAGTCATACTGGCTTTAATAGAATGCTCGAAAATTATTCTTTTCTGAAGTTTATTAGATATTTTAAAGACAGATTTTCCAAAAATTGGTTTCCCTGAATTATTAAATGACAATACTTCAATTATTTTTTTATTTGTGTAATAATTGTTACCATCCCAACCAAAAAGAATATATAAAGATTTATTTCCCTCAGTATAATCATGTATTCCATAATAAAGTGCACCAAACCAATTGTAATAGCTTAAAGCCATACTTTCTGGCTTTGTTATTGAATCAGATTTGTCGGTTAAAGTGTATGTGTTAACAATGTTTTTTTTCGTGTTTTTATACTGAACAAATCCATAGTATTTAAAACTGCCATCACTAAATTTAGTGTTCCATGTTATGAGTCTAACATTTTTGTCAGCAGAATAAATCTTACCTGTATGTTTTAAAGAGTCGAAAGGGTAATCGAAAGAGTTTTTTTGCAAAAGTGTTTTAGAAAATATTTTTTGAATAGTATCATTTAAGGAGTTTTTTTCAAAGTCTGTTCTTAAAAACCTTGTGTCGTCACGCGTAAATAATGAATCGAATAGAACTTTCAATGTGTTCTCATTTTCATGAAATCCGGTTTCCTGAGCAATTGTGTTTTTTATTGAAAATAAAAAAGAAAAGAAAAATATTAATAAATAAATTTTTTTTGCTTGCATGTTTTTTATGACTCCTAATAAACTTATTCGAAAATACGAAATTAGTATGATAATCTATTATTGTATTTTTAGATAATTACTAACGTCATTTTAATCACTATTATTTTGGAAAATGAGATAAGTTAATTTTTTAAAATGTTAGTGATTCAATTATAGTTTTACAGCTAAACTCAATTTCTGCTTTTGAAATTACAAGAGGAGGAGATATTCTTATTGCAGAATCGCAAAATAAAAACCAATCAATTATTACTCCTTTTTCTAAGCAATAACTAATACATTTTTTTACTGTGTTAAAGTTGTCGAGTTGAATTGCAAGCATTAAACCTTTACCACGAACTTCTATAATTCTGTTATGTTTTAACAGTTGTCGGAAGATTTTTTCTTTTTCTGCAATCTGGCTGATTAGTTTTTCTTCTTCAATAATATTTATTGCAGCCAATGAAGTTGCGCAACTAACAGGATGTCCGCCAAAAGTTGTAATATGTCCCAGTGCAGGATTATTACTAAGGCATTGTATAATTTCCTTTGGAGCTATAAATGCACCCAGTGGCATGCCGCCACCAAATGCTTTTGCCAAAACAATGATGTCGGGAATTATTCTGTATTGTTCGTAAGCAAAAAAACTACCTGTTCTTCCCATTCCTGTCTGAACTTCATCAAAAATTAATAAAGCTCCGGTTTTGTTACATGCTTCTTTAATTGCTGTTAAAAACTCAGGTGTTGCAGGTATATAACCTGCTTCGCCTTGCACGGGTTCAATTATTACACAAGCAGTTTTTTTAGTTATTTTTTCAGCATCTTCGGGATGGTTAAATCTGATAAAATCTATTCCATCTAATAACGGTTCAAATTTTTTTGTGTATTCTTTGTGACTGATAAGACTTAATGCAGCATGAGTACTGCCATGATATGCATTTTCGCAAGCGATTATTTCTTTTTTGTCAGTATATCTTTTTGCCAGTTTTAATGCTGCTTCAACGGCTTCGCTTCCAGAATTTACAAAGTAAACAGAATCAAGTTTATATTTTGTAAGCTCTGCAAGTTTTGTTGCTAAAATTACCTGAGGGTGCTGGATATACTCGCCATACACCATTAGGTGCAAGTTTTTATTTATTTGTTCAGTGGCTGCCTTTATTATTTGGGGATGAGAATGCCCGATACTGTTTACCGAAATTCCTGAGATTAAATCGATGTATGATTTCCCTGTATTGTCATAAAGATAAACTCCTTCAGCGCGTTCAATTTCTAATAATATTGGGCTATCGGAAGTTTGTGCAATATGTTTAAAAAATAATTCTTTTAATGCCTGCATAGGCACAAAGATAATTAACAATTTTAAATAAGAAGTTATTGTAGGAGTGAGGAACTACTTAACAATCACATTAATTTCGCTAAGTAATTTATCTTTATATGATTTTCCTACGGGTAATAGTTTAATTCCTTCTTCGAGTTTAATAATGATAGAATTATCTTCAATTCCCTTAATTCTATTAATATTTACAATGAATGAACGATGTACCCTTTTAAATTTCTTTACAGGTAATTTATCTTCAATTGACTTCATTGTAAAATGAATTGTGAATTTTTCGGTATATGTGTTTACAATTACGTAATTTTCAAGAGCTTCAATATAAAGTATATCGTCATATTTTAAGCGAACAAGAGTAGAATTCTTTTTAATGAAAATTTCATCAATGTCTTCTTTCTGATCTGATGGACGTTTAATTGAGATAATGTCATCTATGCGTTTAAATGCCTTGTCAACAGCTTTGTAAAAACGAGCGTAAGTAATAGGTTTAAGTAAATAATCTGTTACATCATATTCAAAAGCTGTGATTGCGTATTTGTCTTTGGCTGAAACTATTATTATTTGAGATGAAACTTCTTTAAGTGTATTTAAAAATTCGATACCGCTCATATCAGGCATTTCAATATCAAGAAAAATCAGGTGAATAGGATCCTGACAATTTTTTAAAGAATTAATTGCTTCAACAGCATTGGAGTATGTGTTAATTAGGTTCAGTGAATCAGTGCGCTTTACGAATTCTTCAAGAACTTTTCGCGACATTTTGTCGTCATCTACAATAATACAGTTCATAACAGGGTAAATTTACTTTATTATTACAAAAATAAACTATAATTTTGAATTAGTCAATTTTAAAAATGCTTTTGTCATTAATAACAATATTCTCGTGAACAAAAAAAGCTATTTTGCTAAAATTAAACTCTCTATTTTTACGGAACATTCGTAAATTGGTTATAAATTATTTTTTAAGAATGAAAAAATATATAAGTATTTGTTTTATAGTACTGTTATCCTTGAATTTGTTTTCTCAGAATGATAACACTACATTAACTGATCCTATTGTAAAAGGTAGAATTATTCTTAAAATTAAACCTCAATACAAATCTTCATGTAATTTAACTGAAATTAATATTACCAAGTACAGCGATTTAATAACTTCATTTAATTGTAAATTAAATAAATCGTTTCCTTTTGTATCTGCTCCAACAACATCAAAAGATAAATATGGAAATAAATTGGTTGATTTAACAACTTTATATGAACTTACATTTGATACAACCATCAATATTTCAAAAATTGTTTCTGCATTTGCTAATTTGTCAGAAACCGAATATTGTCAGCCGGTTTACTTACCCAAGGTACTTGTGTCTACTAATGATCCTGGTGTCGTTGTTCAATATTGCTTAACAAATATTAAGGCATTTCAAGCTTGGGATCTATGTAAAGGTGACAGTAATATTGTTATAGGTATAACAGATACAGGGGTCGAAAATGCGCATGAAGATTTGATAGATAATATTTATTATAATTATAATGACCCCATTAATGGAATTGATGATGATCATGATGGTTATGTTGATAATTTCAGGGGGTGGGATATGGGTAATAATGACAATAGTCCTGAGTGGAATGAAGATGGATTCAATAATGATCCTCATGGAGTATATGTTTGTGGTCTTGCTGCAGCAAGAACAAATAACGGAAAAGGTATCGCAGCTCCAGGCTATTTTACTAAATTTTTACCTGTAAAAATTACTGACTCAACGGGAGTTTTAATAAGGGCTTATGAAGCTATTGTTTATGCTGCCGATCATAATTGTTCGATTATTAATTGTTCATGGGGTGGGCAAACCCCTCATCCTTTCGGTCAGGATATTATTAATTATGCAACATATAACAGAAACGCGTTAGTAATTGCTGCAGGTGGAAATTCTGGACATATTAATAATGAAGTTTTATATCCCTCTGCGTTTGATAATGTAATTTGCGTTGCTGCTACAAATCAGACTGATTTAAAATGGAATCATTCACAATATGGTAATCAAATAGATTTATGTGCTCCAGGTGATAATGTTTATTTAACGACAAAGAATAATGGTTATACTTTTGGATGGGGAACATCTTTTGCTTCACCTATTACTGCATCATGCGCTGCACTTGTAAAAAAATGGTATGGAAATACTATTAACGCAATTCAATTAGGCGAAATATTAAGAATGACTTGTGATAATATAGATACTATTCCTGGAAATTTACAATATGCAGGAATGCTTGGAAGGGGAAGAATTAATTTATACAGAGCAATAACTGATTCACTTCCACCTTCAGTTAAATTTATGAATTACAGATTAGTTAGTAATTCAGGTGATTTTATTAAGCCGGGTGATACAGTTCAAATGCTTGGAGATTTTATAAATTACTTGTCACCGACAGCTAATTTGCAAGTTAATATTAGTTCAAATAGTAACAATGTTCACTTTATTAACAACTCTTATAATTTTGGTGTTATTAATAAATTGCAAACCATTTCTAATAATTCTGTGCCTTTTGTTTTTTATGTAGATGAAAATTCTGAGCATGATGAAGAAGTTATATTTACTATACAGTATACAGATTCATTGTATTCAGACAAACAATTATTTAAGATTGTTATAAATAAAAGTTATGTTGATATTGATACAAATAACATTACACTTACATTAACTTCAAATGGCAAGTTAGGTTATAATAATTATTACCCTTTACAAGGCTCAGGTGTTCGCTATAATGATGGAGATACTCAATTATATGAGGGTGGTTTTACAATTGCACAGAATAGCTCAAAACTATTAAAATGTTTTAAAGGAAGTAATGATTTCTCTATATCTAAAGGCTTACATCCTGTTAGTCCAATGGCAAATGCTTCAGAACAGTGGAGAGCTGTTTTTAATGATTCGTTGGCAGGTTCTTTAAAATTAGATGTAAAAGTTAAGATGGAAGCAATTGAGTGGTGTACTCCTGAAAGATCTGATTTTGTATTTCTAAATTATACAATTTATAATAATAAAAATGAAAGCCTAGATAGCTTATATGCTGGAATTTTTTGTGATTGGGATATTGTTAATTTGCTCAGAAATAAGTCACTTTATAATCAGTCGTTGCGTCTTGCTTATTCTTGGTATACTGGTTTAACGAACTTATATACAGGGATAAAGCTGCTTTCTGAGCAAAATGGCTATAATTATGCTTTTGATAATATTCCAACAGGTAATGGAGGAATTAATATTTATGATGGATTAACGAATGTTGAATTATTTCAGGCATTAAAATCTAATCGCGATTCTGCCGGTAGTACTGCAAATGGAAATGATATTTCTAATCTAATTAGTTTTGGTCCTTTTGGTATAGGGGCTAATGATTCAATCAGATTAAGTTTTGCAATTTTAGTTTCAAATAGTCTATATAATATTGAGCAGGCAGCTGCAAATGCACAAATACTTTACGATTCTCTTTATGCAGGTATTACTGAGAATAAACATAAAACAGATTTTCTAAATGTTTATCCAAACCCATCAAGCGGTAGTTTAAATCTATTTTTTAACTCAAATTCAAATTCAAGGGCTGTTGTAAGAATATATGATATTCAGGGTAAAGAAGTATTTGCACTAAATGAAATAAAAATTAATTCGGGAGAAAACAGAATTTATATTGAAAGCAAATTACCAGATGGAGTATACATGCTTAAGTTAAATACGAATTCGGAGGTATTCTCAAAAATGATAGTTGTAAAACTATAATTTTTGGGCTGTATTAATTATTAAATCTGATGATTTTACTGAGCATTTAAGCCAGTCTGCCAGAATTTTTTCTTTCTCTGAATCTGTAATTTGCCAGTTTATTTCTGTGTTTTTTATTCTTTCAATTAAATTTGATAAAAAAATTGCTGCCGAAACTGAAATATTAAAACTTTCAGTAAATCCATACATCTGAATTTTAACAAACTCATCTGACAGATTTAGTGCTTCATCAGTTAAACCAGTAAGTTCAGTTCCAAAAAGTAATGCAAATTTTCCTTTCTTAATGTCAAATTCATTTAATTGTATTGCGTTATGATGTGGGGTTGTTGCAATAATTCTATAACCTTCTTTTTTTAATTTTAATAGAGTTTCTTTAGTGTTTGCTGCTTTATTATTCCCAGAGTTTATTGTAAGCCAGTTAGATGCGCCTAAAGATATTTCAGGATTAGGTTTAAATTCATTCCTGTTTTCTATGACATTTACATTTTGAATTCCAAAACAATCACAGGTTCTTAATACAGCACTGGCATTGTGAGATTGAAAAATATCTTCTAAAACTACAGTAACGTAGTTTGTTCTATTTTCAATAACTTTTTTAAATGTATTAAGCCTTTGTTCTGTAACAAATTTCGATAAAAGTTCAATTATTTGAGTATTTTCCATAGAGCTAAAAAAAAAGAGGGAGTATAAAATACTCCCTCCAGTCTAAAGTTTAATAAATTACTTGATTGTGCCAGTTAATTCACTTCCTGGTTTAAAACGAACTACTTTTTTAGCAGGAATAGAAATTTCTTTACCCGTTTGTGGGTTTCTGCCAGTTCTTGCACTTCTTTTTGAAATTGCAAATGAGCCAAATCCAACTAAAGCAACACGGTCACCTTTTTTTAGGGCTTTTGTTGTTGAAGCGATGAAAGCATCAATAGCTTTTTTTGCATCAGCTTTTGTCATTTTTGTGTCGCCAGCAATGGCATCAATCAATTCAGCTTTGTTCATAAAATTTGAATTTAAGGGTTAATGATAATTACTAAAAACAAAATTTGTACACAAATGTAAAACAGTATGACTGTTATGCAAATATATTCGTCAAAAAAAAGTAAAATTGTTGATAAATGCAGGAATTTGTTAATAACCAAATGCATTTATGTAATGTTTGTAAGGGTTGTAGCAAATATTTATTTTAAGATACCCGTAATATATGGGTTTAAGTATGTAATTTTCATTTAAAGGTTATATAATGTATAAAAAACATTACTATAAGTTGCTCTATAGTAGAATAATATGTAAATATCATCAAAATTATTCATGAAAATTAATATTTTTACGAAATTATATATGAATATTTAAAGCATAATATTACTTTTGCATTCTCATTGGAGAGATGGCAGAGTGGTCGAATGCGGCGGTCTTGAAAACCGTTGTTCGAGCGATCGGACCGGGGGTTCGAATCCCTCTCTCTCCGCAAGCACAAAGAGCAAGTCCTTGAAAAAGCCCGAAAGTCCAACGGACATGGGCTTTTTTCTTTTTAATCCCTGCGGAGTTTTTGAAAGAAATAACCTAATCCGACTGGTTGTCTGGCTGGACTTTTTCATTTTTCCTTAGTCCAGCTAATCCGGTGCTTATTCGCTGATTTTCACATATTTTCATTTTTAAAAACGAACTGGTTAACGTAATTTTAACTTATAAAAAAGGAGGATTTATGGAAACCAGAAACAAAATCGCTTTTTCGTTCTACGTTAAGCGGACAAAACCCCTTAAATCAGGGGAAGTGCCAATTTACTTAAAAATTAAAGTAGATGACACGCATGAAGAACTTGCTACACTTCGTAACATTTATCCCGAAAAATGGAGTGTTGCTAAAAATGGTGCAGCCGGAACATCAAAAGATGCAAAAGAGTTAAATGCTCATTTGCAGCATGTAGTTGGCTGTTTAAACGAACATGTTAAAATGCTAAGGGAAAAGGATAGGGAGATTACGGCTCGGACTATAAAAAATTCTTATCTCGGAATTATTAATGATGAAAAGAAAATTGTTGAATTATTTCAGGATCATAATAAAACAATTAAACTATTATCATTAAAGAACAAGGATTTTGCACCTGCAACCGTACAACGTTACGAAACCTGTTTACTTCATTTAAGCAGTTACATTAAAGAAAAGTACAAGGTAAATGATATGCTTATTAATAAGATGAATCCTGACTTTATTAAGGGTTTTGAACTTTACCTTAAAACTGTCCGTAATTGTGCTCATAATACGACAATGAAGTACATCAAAAACTTTAAGAAAATTGTTCTTAACGCTTTTCGGAATGGATGGCTTAAACATGACCCATTTGTAAATTTTAAATTACGCTTAAAGAAGGTCGATAAGGAGTTTTTAACCGAAGATGAACTTGCACGTCTTCTGAATAAAAAAATCGGCATAGAACGCTTAGAATTCGTAAAAGATGTATTTTTATTTGGTTGCTTCACTGGTCTTGCATATTCTGATATTAAAAATCTGAAACAAGAAAATGTTGTAAAAGATGAAAATGGACGTTTGTGGATTCATACCCGAAGAATGAAAACAGACATGATAAGTCATATTCCACTTTTACCTATTGCATTGCAAATTGTAGAAAAATACAAAAACAATCCGTATTGCATTGTCAACGATGTTTTGCTTCCGGTTTATACAAATCAAAAATTGAATGCTTATTTGAAAGAAATAGCAGACATATGTGGAATTACCAAGCATATCTCAACACATACTGCACGACACACATTTGCCACAACTGTTACTTTAAATAATGATGTTCCTATTGAAAGCGTTTCAAAAATGCTTGGTCATAGCACTATTAAAATGACACAACATTATGCTAAACTCTCAGATAAAAAAGTTGGTATTGATATGGAAAAAATACAAGATAAATTTACTACCGAAAAGGTGAGTTTACATTTTCCGCCCATATGTCAAAATTAAATTAAAAGCCCTGTGAAATCAGGGCTTTTTTTATTTTAATCTTTGAGGTAAAGTGAAAATATTTGAAATTTCAGGCATAAGAAACGGCAAGTGAAATAATAATAACAAATCACCGTATTTTTGAATAAAAAGAAAATATTTATGTCAAAAGTAGTAAAAACACAAACGCAGTTAGAAGAAGAATACGGCATTTGTCATAATACTTTCCGCAAATGGATTAAACCGATTGAAAAAAAACTGAAATTAGTAAAAAGAAGACCACTTCTTGCATGGCAAGTTGAAATGATCTATGAGTTTTTGGATAAACCGTAAAAGAATAATTAAAGTCTTATATCATAATAATTTGGCAAATATTTATATGTTTTTTTATACTTTTCAATATCAGTTTCACTTACAATCTTTTTTGATAATAATTTCTGTTCATTAGAAAATAAATAATTATTTACTAAATCGATTTCCTTTCTTGTTAAATTTGGTATTTTCAATCTATATGGTTCGTCATTTAGAGAAATAAAATCGAAATCCTTCAAATCTAAATCAGTTATATTTTCATTTTCACTCATTAGCACACCACCAAAAGAAAACATTTTAGCTCCTTTATTTTCCTCATAGAGAATATTAAAAAGTTGGTTAAACCGTAAAGGATTTTCATTTTTATTTCTTTCAATTATTATTTTAGATATTTGATCTAACAAAAGGGTTCTTATTGTCTTATAATTGTTTTCAGAAGAAAAGTCAATATTACTAATATCATAAGGGGTCTTATTTCCAAATATTTCCTTAAATTGTTCTTTCGTATATTCAGACCCTGTCTCGCTAAATTTAAGTTCTCTATTGCAAGTTATTATATAAATACTGCCAGCCATTAACTTGCCAAATAGCAATGTTAAGTCATCAAAAAAATAGTTATCTAAAGTACCATCATAATCTAACCAAACAATTGTTTTTTTATTTAAGGGAATATCATTTAATGCGATTGTTGAAAAGGACTTTTTTATTTTGATAAATGAAAAGGGAGAATTAAATTGTAATTTCTCTATTGAGAATTCTCCTCCTTCAATGCTTATTAATTCGTTAATATGAAGCTCTTTATGGAATAACTTAAAATCGGTAAACGCTAAACCGCCAAAGCCAATATACTGATAATCGCCTCTATAGTAATTACAAATTTTTTGAAAACACGATAAAAGCATTTTCCGTTCAGTAAATTTAAACGGACGTATCTCATAATTTAATTTCTTTGGACTATTCATCAGAAAACTCTTCCATTTTTACATAATAATTAAAAATATATTCACCAACTTCCTTGAAATTCTTAACTCCAATTTTGTTTTTTATATTGTTTGCAAGAATATAAGGTACAGAAAAAGATATTCTAACTTGTTCTTTTTTTGCAGCTATTACATCGTAATCAATAACTGGGAAAATAAAAGTTCTTATTTTTTCAAAAACGACCTTTTTTAAACTGTGTACAGTTACTTTATCTTCCTGCTCCCCTAGTAATTTTCTATATTCGTTTGCATCATCTAATTTTCTGATTTCTTTTAAAAAGCTTAAAACTGATGTCATTCCTTCTCTCATGTAAAACAAAGTTTTTTTGAAAACTTCTGAGGTGGCATCAATTCCTTTTTTAGTTGTAGTTAGTGGCAAGTCCATTGTTTCTTCTGAATCAAGAAACACAACCCCCTTAAACATGACATAATCAACATGCCAGCGAGGAATATTTAATGTTCCCCAACCAGTAATTTCAGATTTCTCAGCAACTACAACTAAACGATCATTACAATATATATACCATCCTGAAGAATTGGGGTCTCCAACATAGCTTAACCCTGCAAAAATTTTAATCTTAACATTATTAAAAGTTGTTTCAAAAAAATATGGTTTAGATTTATCATTAAATATTTCAATCCCTTTTTTTTGCAACTTAACACCATTCAATATTATTGTTAACCCTTTTTCTAAACTAAAATTTAATAACCGCTCTATATCTTCTTGTAAATCATTTAAAAAACCATTATCACTGAAAAAGCTACCAACCTCAGTATTTAAATTAGATACGTGAATATAAGTACCGTTTTTATTTAAATTTGAAGCTGTCCCATTAATTAAGCTATAATTAAAATTCCAATCATCAAATTCAGAGGTGTTACCATCTTTGTCCTTGATTGTTATCGTTTTTTCTTTCCATTCTTTAACATCAACACTGACATTAAAATGGTCTGAATCTGTTTTTGATTCAACAATAAAATTCTGACCAATTTTAAACAATGCTCTTTTCATTCCAACACCAAAACGACCTATTGAACCACCTGTTTTTGGAGCATCGTCAGGTCTGCCAAATCTAAACGCATATTTTTGTGCAGTTTCTAAAGAGAATCCACCACAGTTATCTTTAACTATAAATCCGTCCTTATTTATGTTAATTTCAACAACTAAACCATCGTAATTGTCAGGGTCAATATTATTTGCACCATCAATTGAATTATCAAGCAAATCAATAATTGCATCTCTAATTGAAATATCCCTTGTAATCATTCCAATAAAGAATGATTTAGTGGGGTTTCCTTGAATTATATTTTCATTCATATTATTTCCTTTCCCAAAACTGATTAACTTTAAATAATTTAGCAACGTCAAATTCCTTATTATTTGAAATTGCTTGACCTGTTGCAATCTTTTCCATACTTCTTGCAATTTGTTTGCTATTATTACCCGACAGACCTAAAAATTTTTCCATTACTTTTAAGTTTTTATCTTTAATATCAAGTAAAAATGCAATTTCACACATGGTTGAAAAATCGAAATCGGGTTGATTATATTCTTCAATTCCTTGCGATAAAAGAACAACAGCAACTCCTTTCGACCTTATCTCTCGAAGCATCTTTTCTAAAATACTTTGATATTTTTTTTCTTTAAAAATCACATGTGCTTCGTCAATTAAAATTACATACCTCATTGCTTTTATACTTTTCTCAACAGGACTGTTATCCATGTTCATAAAAGTGTTGTATATATAATTTATAATTAAAAACAGTGAGGTAAAACGAACAGAATTTGATAAATCTCCCGATAAAGAAAGATATAGATTTTTTGCGAAAAAATTTGATTGATTTTTTGGATCGTCAATAAATATCTTATATCTGCTTAATTCATCCATTATTTCGGTAAGAGTATCTTTTTTATCACCTACAATTTCTTGTAAATGGTCATTTATCTTTTTTATTGATGGATATGTGCCTCCTTTTTGTTCAATGAAGGCTTCAAGTGCAGCTTCTCTCAGTTTTCCTTTCTGTTTAATTCCAAGATTTGAGTATTTACAAACAATGTCAACAAATTTATCTATTCCCATGTTTTTATTTACCTCATTTACATTATCAATAAATGTCAATGGATTTACTGGAAATGGAGTTTGTGGAACATCTATAAATTCAGTTTTTGTGGAATTAAAAAAATGCTCTAACTCTTTAATGTCTTCTTGTTTCAGTCCTTTAAAATCGAGGTAAATAAAATTAACATGACCATTTGACTGTTCATTAATTTGCGAGAGAAACTCTAATGCAAATTGTGTTTTACCGGTTCCGGAATTTCCAGCTACGGCAATATGACAATTATTATATTTACTCGTATTGTTTAAACTTACATGTATAGGGTCTCCATTGTCGATTTTCTTACCAACTTCAATTTTAATAGGATTTGAATAATAAGATTTTTCAATATGTTGTTGATTGTTTTTAACTGCATCAAGTGAAACGACCAAGTCAGTTAATGACAAAGCCCCTTTCTCTATATGCTCTGCTAAGAAGTCAAAAAAAGTATAATTAAAATTATCTTGAAAGATTCCATCCATTAATTCAAGTCCATGATCAATATGAAGTTTAACATATTTAGGAATATTGTCATTAGTTTTATATATTCCATAATGTTGACAAATCATTGCAATAAAAAAATCACGGTATTTAGCATCGAATAAAATATGATCTTTATATTCCTTACCTTTTGAATCATATATAATATTATCGTTTGCTGTAAATTTTTTTCCTGTTTGCAAAGAATAACCTAAAGCTATCCTTGCAATAACATTTTCTTTAGTTCCATTAGGTAATTTAGAAGTTAATTTTCTAACTACTTCTTGGTTCTTTTCTGAAGTTCTTATATTAATTTGCATTGTAAGTTTCGTTGTAGATAGTTAAAAAATTATCTGGTTCTGTTTCAATAAATACTGATTTTTCATTAGATATATTATTAATAAGATAAGTTCTACAAACTTTTGGCAACAATTGATGATATTCCTTTTCAGTCAATTCCTTGTTTATTAACGGAAAAATTACAACTTGTTTTGAAACATTTGGATAAAAATACTTAATAATATTTTCAGCATGTTGTTCATCAAATTTCTGCATTGGACTATCAATAAATACTGGAAATTCGATATCTGACTCATCAACCAAAGCATTCAATAAAGCTGAAGCATACATTTGTCTTTCTCCCATAGACAAAGAACCTTTGTCTAATATTTTATTGCTCTTATTGTACAATGTTATATCAATATCTTCGCCAGTAATACTAATATCAACTTCAATTCTTTTAATAAAATCTTTTTTATGCATTAAAGTATGTAAACCTTTGAGCATTTTACTTTCTAAAGATTTCTTTTTCTCTTCTTTAAAAAGAGAAATAAAGTTTTGTAATTTTGTTATTAATTGTTTTGTCTTTTGTTCTTTTTCAGAATATTCACTTGAATCATCAATCTTTTTTCTTAAAATTTCTTGTCTTTGTTTGAAAATCTTTATTTGATTATTAAATTCTCCTATTTTTTGATTAATAGTTTCAAGTTCATTGCTAATAGATAGAATACGTTTGTCTAAGCTTTCTTTTTTTCTTCTCAATTCGGAAATATATTCATCTTCTGCACTTTTTTCTGCATCTCTAATTTTTCGACTTATTGAATCTAATTGATTTTTTAAATATGAGTATTCGGTATTTAATCTTGAAAAAGTTTCTTTAAAACTATGTTTAATAGAATTAACCAACTGATTCAATTCATTTGTTTCAGAATTTGAAAAATCATGTAAAGCGTTAAAGTTATCAGGAACATCAGGGACGTCAGAAAAGAAATACTTTTTAACAAGAAGTTTAATTTGCTCTTCATAAAAATCTCTTGTTTTAACATCTAAAACAAAATCTAAATTAATTCTTCTTTTTTCAATGTCTTGACGTATTTGCGTGATTTTTGCATTTACATCATCTTGTTTATATTTTTGTTCTGTTAAATTTCTTTCATTTATCAATTGCTCTGTTATATTCATTAAAGTTTCACCTGCAAGAGCAAACGGAATAATATCAAAGTAGTCTTTTAAACTTTCCTGAACATCTATTTTCTTTTGTTCTAACTTAGATTGTTCATCTTTTAATAAGTTCAATTCTTCGAGTGTCATTTTATCACCCTCTTTAATAAGGCGTCTTTGTAGATCTTCCGTTTCCTTTTCTTTTTGATTTCTTTCGTGTTTTAAGTCATCAATATCACCAACAAGTTTTTCAATTTCAATTTTTGTGTTTTCAATGTTTGTATGCAATTGATTTAATTCTTCTTTTTCTTCGGGTTTTGCAGAATGTCGCCTATATTCATCTTGTTTTTCTTCAAGATTAGCTTTTAAATCCTCATATTTTTGAATACCCAAAACCTCTGAATATGCTTTACTTAACTGCCTTCTTTGATTATTTGAGTTAATTTCAGCAAGTGAAACAATCTTTTCAGCATCAAAAAAGAAAAACTTTGCTATCTCAATTGGTAATATAAAGTCTCTAATAAAAATCTCTTCCCCTTTTTGATTTTCCTTTGTTAAATCTTCAATCAGTTGATTTTGATAACCGTCTATTAATACTTCCACCCTATCAGAAGTATTTGATACTATGTTATAACTACGTTTAATAGTAACTTCATTGCATGTAACATCTGGTATTTTAACACCAGAAAATGTAACCGAAACTGAAAATTCCGAAAGTCCTTCCTCGTATGCTTTTCTATTTAAGCTATTTGAAATGTATTTTGTATAATTTCCTTTATCTTTAATTTCTTTTTCATATAATTCATCAACTTTTTCCATTTGCTTTCCATAGAGACACCAAACTAATGACATTAAAAAGGTTGTTTTACCAAAACCATTTTTTCCGCTGATTACTATAATGTTTTTATCTTCAGAAGGGAGAAGCGATATTTTGTTTTTCCCTTTATAAATCCTGAAATTATTCAGTTCAATTTCTTTTATGTACATTTTTTGTCTCTTTTTTAAGGTACTTTTCAATTACTCTTTCCATATCATCTTTTAAACCTCTTTTTCGATTCAGTAGTGCTTTATTTTTTTGCATTATTAAAAGCTCTTGTATTAAATCAAAATCAGAAGCTTGGTCACTACAAACTCCTTTAAGTAAAGCAATCTCCTTTTGAATTTTTTCGTCATTTTTCTTCATATCAAGTTCTTTATTGTAAACTTTGTTATATATATCTGAAACTCTATATTCAAAACATAAATCACGATGCCATATAACTTGAATTGCAACTAATTCCTGATTTGTTATAAGTTCTAAATGTGTTTTTTCAATTTGTACTTCTCTTTGGGCAATTAAAACTTGTTCTAATAATTTTGCTCGGTATTTAGGTGTATAATTTCCTTGATAATGTCCTTCTTCTGAAATAGCAGATTGACCGTTTCTTCTTGTTGGCATCCTATTTTTAGATATGTTTCTTTCTTCAACCATACTTGCTCTTAAATCCAATAATGGCTTTAACCATTGATAACCTTTACTAACCATTGCTGTCATTGACTTATCCTCTTTTACGACAGTGCAAGTCCAACAACCAAATCTGCTTTGTCCGCAGGACGAATGGCTTTTATCTGTAACCATTGTTGGACATTCATAATCATCGGCACTTGCATCAACATATATTTGAAAAAGTTTTGAATTATCAGCACCCCAAGGCGAAGATATTGCATTTATGATATACCAAACTTCCTCAAGCATTAACTCTTTTATTGGGGAATACACATATGTGTTGTGTTGGTGAGGGTGTTTTGTTAGTCTCTTTCCTTTTATTTCATGTTTTTTAATTGATTTTGCTCTTGTTGCACTTTCGGCACTTCTTGTTCCAATTAATATAATTGCTTCTCCGTTTTCAGCTACTTGATCTGTGATAAATCTTGAAGTGGGTTTAATTTTCATTTTGTCAGTACACCAGCGAAAAGCATTATTTGGAACAGGATAACCTCTGCCAAGAATATTTACCCAAAAAGTATCTTCTAAACGAGGTATAGTTTTTTGTACTTCGATTGGTAAACCTTGTTCAACAGCAGCTTGTTCGATTTTTTTTAAAATCTCAAATACATAATCTGTAACAATTGGATTTTCAACCAATGTATCATTACAAACCACATAAATTTTTCGATTCCTTAATTCATGAGGTATTTCTTTAAGAGCAAGCCAGACTAATTGCAAAAGAGCAGTAGAGTCTTTCCCTCCACTAAAACCAATAATCCAAGGACGTTGAAAGTCATCGTCCATTAAATATTGGTCTTCAAGTTCTGAAATTATATATTTAATTCTTTTAGACATATTTCCGTATTAAACTTTCAAAGTTAATACTTTTTCTTTGAGTGCCAACAAGATTGCAACTGTTTGGTAATCTGAAATAATAACATATAAATATACAATAAATTTCATAACAAAGAATTATTCTGCTCAATCTTGTTCATTTTCATTCAAGAATTATCAATTTCTTTCATCCATTTTCAAGCATTTTCATTTACATTCATTTTTCATCATTTTCATTCACGAATTTTCAAGAATCATCAAAGCGCACTTTCGCCCTGCCAGAACTTTGTAGACATAAACGCCCGACATCGGGAAAAACAACAAAGAAATGTCACACAACGATCAAAATTCAGTCATAACAACGTTCTCCGGTATCTTCGGAGGAGTTGGTAAAGCCTTATCAAATTATAATGTATTTGCAAATATCTCCCTGCAAGGTGTGTTTGAAGTTGCTTTTTATGCAGCAATATCAGCCCTTGTAGGCTTTGGGGTAAAACTTCTTATTGATTACATCAAAAACCAAATCCGCAAATGAAAACCATTTTCAAAATAGGAGTTCTTGGCGGTATTGCCTATGGTATTTACTGGCTGTTCGGGATGA
>JACREQ010000089.1 GCA_016218155.1 Bacteroidia bacterium | reverse complement strand
TCTAGGGTATTTACTTCTTGCCACCACAATGTAACTATTACTATGCCTTATTTGCAAGTACTTTTTTGTTAGTGATAGGTTCCCGACTCATCGCTTGTTCTATTACTCTATGAAATAGCAACCCCCGACTATTAGATTTTCGCCTATTATAACGAAAACTAAACTCATCCAGATATTTTTGTAAGCGATCAGCACTCGCATAATTTTGATGAGTTCCAAGCAACCATCTTTTGAGTAATGCTGCAACACGATGAACATTTGGAAGCATTTCATCCTCAGTCATAGCAATAACTTGCTTCTGAACAATATGGGTGTACCCCTTTTTTCCAACGCTTGCATAGCAACGATACCCATCAGTAACAACAATGGAGTTCTTTTCGACATTGGTTCGTATGAACTTAAGAAGATTTTTCCCGTTGACTTCTTTAATCAGTTTCAACCTAACCCGCCCAGTTCCTTTCGGCAATACTTCGACAGCAATTAATACGCAAGATTTATCCTCAGCACCACGACCTCGCTTCCCTTCTCTTATGCCGCCAACAAAAGTTTCATCAATTTCTACTTTCCCTGTTAGTTTATCCCGTCCAGGAAGTACCATTAATGTCCGTAGCTTGTGCAGCCATATCCATGCTGTTTTATAGCTTCCTATTCCTAATACCTTTTGTAACCCGACTGCACTAACACCACTTTTCTGTGCTATCATCCACCATATAGCCCGAAACCAGTGTGTAAGTGGCTTATTTGACTGATCAAAGAGAGTTCCTGATGTTATAGATGCCATACTGTTGCAACTTTTACACTTCAACCGCCTCCTTGATGCTATCCAATACTCTTGCCCGCCGCAATGACATGTATAACCATTTGGCCAACGTACATCTATTAGGTACTGTACGCATTTTTCTTCACTTGAAAAAGTTTTCTCAAACTCCATTTGTGTCCTTGGATAGTCCATGACCACAAAGATACAACTTAGTGGCAAGAAGTAAATACCCTAGTTTGTTTTTATATAACACAAACCTAAATACCATATAATATTCTCATGAAAAGCGGTTTGATAGTCATCTGCAACCGAATTGAAATGTTTAATTGCTTCATCATATTTTTTCAATTCCATATACGATAAGCCTGTGAAATATTCTTTTGCGATTGTATGGGTTTGCGATGTATCAGGTATTCGATTTAATAAATCAATAGCTTCAATATATTGTTTATTGTCGTATGCTTTTAATGCCTGTGTATAAGTATCGGTAGTTGTTTTTTCAATACCTCTTGTCTGGATTCCTGCAACATAATGTGTATAATATTTTTCATATAACTCATCATTAGTATAAGATTTATCAAATATAAAAATGGAAGAAACAATTAATATGGCAATAACAGCACAGGCTGAAAAAAGTAAAACTGGTTTCTTTATTATGGCACGTTGTTTATTTTTTTTAAAATCTTTCTGAATTTTATCTAATTTTTCACGTAAGTCAATAATCTCCCAGTCTGATAAAGCATTTCTTATCTCTTTTTGAAGGAAATAGTCCTGTGCAAATTCTTTGTCATTTTGGAGTTGGGATTCAAAATTCTTCAAATTCTCACCCTGTAATTCACCGTCAAGATACTGTTCAATTAATATAGTTCTTTCTTCTTTATTCATTTATCAGACTTTTAAAAGTGGGATGTTTTTCTATTAGTTCTTTTAAATATATCAGACACTTGTATTTTTTATTCATTGCTATCTGAGCGTTTTTATAGTCCATAAGAAAGGCTATTTCAGCCATTTGCTTTCTTTGAAAATAATACATTTTTAATATTCTCCTACAGTTTTCACCGAGTTTTGAGAATTCCTTTCCAATAATTTTTCGCAGTTGTTCATTTTTATATTCATAGAAAAGAACCATCTCTGTATCGTCAATTTCTTCGGGTATTACACCTGTAGAACTTTTTCTGTTTTTCAATTTCACTTCTGAAACCCATGTATTCAAACAAATACTTTTGAAGTAAGCGTCAAAAGATTTTCTTAAAACAAACTCCTTTTCATGAATTTTCTGATAAAATTTCACAAATGAATCCTGAAAAATACCTTCTGCTTCCTTTCGACTTCCCTTATTTGTCATAATAAAATCAATTATTTCCTCTTGATATTCTGAATACAAATAATATAAAATCATATTATTCCTGTCTTTGATTCCTTGTATTATTTGTTCGTCAGAATAAGAGGCTTCCATTTGTATGACTAAATTTTTAATAAAGATAACCACCTTTTTTTGAATTATTTTTTACTATTTTTTTCAACTATCACGTTTTCAGAACATTTATTTCTTTTAGAATCGTTTTATTTGTTCATTTGTTAAGCTGGAACTGAAATATAAAACCGACTTCCTGAACCCTGATTACTTTCAACCCAAATCTTTCCGTTATTCAGTTCAATAAATTCTTTGCACAATTTTAGTCCAAGCCCTGTTCCTTCTTCATTTGCTGTTCCTTTTGTTTGTACAAACTGATTTTTATCAAAAAGATACTTTATCTGTTCAGGGGGGATTCCGGTTCCATTATCGGAAACACAAATAATAATTTTA